>NZ_CP030850.1:6565000-6810953 GCF_003325355.1 Runella rosea | reverse complement strand
GGGGATGCGTCCAATCTCGCCTTTACTGAGCTTTCGTCGGAGTCCAATAAATACGGGAACCCGCACAAGCAACTAGAAAAGGTTGTGGATGCCCTGAGCTTTGATTTTTCTGGACTTTCGGGTGTTTGTTTGCCGTGTAATGATGCTGGGTATGCGGTCAGAACCGGAGCCATCTAAATCTATGCAAAATGGTAGCAAAAGCGTTTATCGGACTTCTGGACGGACTAACCTCCCTCGACATTGCGGCCATGGTCAAAGCCTCGGTCGAAGCCCACAAAGCAGAAATCGAAGACCTCAACACCGACCAACTCAATGCCGGGCTAAGCGCGAACGGTCAGCGCATTACGCCGCCGTACGTGCCGTTCACCGTAGCCGTCAAGCAGGCTAAGAATCAACCATCCGACGCGTTACACTAAAAGACGAAGGGGATTTTCACAGAAGTATTTTTGTGAAAACCCATCAAAACGCCTTTGAAATGGATGCCACCGACCCCAAAACGCCCGCACTGGTTGGTAAATACGGAGAGGAGATTCTAGGGCTTACCGATAGAAATATTAATGAAGCCTCGGAAATTATCGAAGAAACGTTGGTAAAACAATTTGAGCAAAAAATTGACACTTATGCACCCAAAGAGCCCCGTTAGCATCACCCAAATTCCCAATGCCGTAGGAATTGACGGTGATTCAGAAAATCACCGACCTGTTGGGTGATGTGGTTTGGATTGAGCATGTCTATGGACGTGCCTGGTCACAAGTTACTGGCCTTGGTGACAAACCCAGAACGCTTCCATTTGCCTATACTGGTGAAGGGGAATATTTTGGTGTTTTGGAAAATGACTTTGTAGTCTCACAGGCATTTATCAAAATCGAAGGCCCTGAAAAGTATCCCGAGGGCGATGTTGGGCGTCGCAATGCTCGTACGGAGGCAAATCGGCCATTGTCCATAATTGTATGGGCCAATCTGGGCGCTCTCAATTTTATGTATAAGTCGGACTACCCATACACAGAGAATCTAAAGGCCGATCTGATGGAAAAGCTACGTCGCCTTTCTTGCCTAAAGTCCTTTGACGAATACACCGATGAGCCAATGGAAGTATTTCGCGGCTATGATGTTTCAAAGGTCGACGTGCGCTATCTGAAATACCCTTATGCCGCCATGAAATTAACTTTACCGCCAAATATTACTCTCCATGCTCAACTTAGCCACACTCGTTTTTGTCGTTGCCCTGTTTTGTACGGGTGTACTGTTTTTGGCTTACAAATGGAAGGTGATTGCCAAGCTGGAAGGTTATCTCAAAAAGCCAGCCTGTTATTTCTGCCTTTCGTTTTGGCTTAGCCTGATTGTCTTTGGTACGAAACCAAACCCTCACTAAGTTTTAGCTACGCCTTTTCGCTTGCCGCTGCGGGGCTTATCTGCGCCGTGATTGTTTCTTATATTCTACCCCGAATCATTCTGACAAATGAAAAAAATTAAGCTCAACACCCTGACGCTGGACCTGTGGGATTCTATGTCAATGCCCGCCGTGGCCGATAACTGGTTTAATTATTACCTTATCAATCAATCAGGGACTGGCTCAACCATTGAAGATGTGCGACGCCACTACTCAGGAGCTATTCTTCGTTTGCGGTCGGACGATTTGGCGGGAGCTGTTATTGAGTTAGAAAATGCCGACTACACGCTTCAGAACATGGCCATGAATTTCAATCCATTGCATTGTGCGTGGGCCTGCCTGATTGCCACCATTGACAGTGAGCCGTTGAAAAGTTACGACCATGATTATCTGATGGAAATTGTGGAACGATGTTCGGCTGACGGGCTGACGGCCGCTATTCTGAACGAAAGTTTAGAAGACGTAAAAAAAACTCGAATCAGAGCTCAAGCACTTCTTTCCTGAGCACGGAAAGCGAATGGATAGACAATCCGTCTCCCGAATGGAACGAAGACGTAAATACGTTGTTGCGGCGGGTGAATGTGTCATTGACCCGAAAACCAAAAAAGCGCAGGCCGAAAAAAGGGCGGCGTTCATAAGTCTTCTACGTGCCGACAAACCTCCAATCTTCACGCCAGAGCACCCTAAAAACGTATTGGTGCAACTTGAAAGCCTTTCAAAATACCCTGACCATATTGGAAGAAAATGGCTGCAAAAATGCCCGAGAGCTTACCGCCTTTGAACTGTTGACCAAGATGGAATTCTATCAAAACAGAAACGAAAAAACGCCCGATGAAACTCAACCGACATAATTTCTTACGCTGGTTTAATGCCGATGCGGAGCCATTGGTACCCATCCCCCACCCTTTACAAGACGATGAGGCCGATAATCCTATGCCTATTTTGGTGACGGGGGAAACATCGTATTTCTACATCAATACACCAACTTTGTGGCCATTGGCGGTGCGAGTCCTGTGGATGTAAAACTGTACACGTTGGCGGTGTTTTTGTAACCAATGTCGGTACAGCAAGTGTGCTCACCATTCAGGATGGAATAAAGTTTCATAACTACGGTAGTTTTATTGGCCCATCGGTTGCGGATGGTTGTTATCAACTGCGCATCGGCAGTTACTACTCCAATACTGTACAGGTGATCAGTGACGCCGATTATTTGAGGCTTAATACGGTGGTAGTGAAGTTTCGAAATGACCTAAAAAGTCATTTATTCGGCGTTTATTACGCTTTTTTGCCGAGTTTTTATCAGCAGTTTCGTTTACCCATTTTGGACAATGCTGAAGAAACTGTTTTTGACGGGGAAGTATACAGGGCTGAAACCACTGGTAAAGAACGAGCCTACTCCATTAACTCCAAAAAGACGCGAACATTGACCTTTGCACCGGCTGACAAAGACACCAATGAGGCCATTGAAGCCCTCAAACAGCACAGTAAATCTATATCAATGGCATTGAGCATGTACCCAATTTGGCCGCTATTGGTAGGCTGGAATACGACCCGACACTTTCGCTGAATATCAACCGAATTGGGCTCGTTGATAATTCTGAAGCTGAGCTGAATTATTGCTAATTTTTTGGTATTTTTGTTAAAATAAATAAAGCACTTAAACACAAATACGATGGGCCTCAAAAACGTAGACAAAGCAAATTATTTGACACATTTTAGGCTGGATAGTGTCGAACCTGATTTATATACCTTTGGTAGCAAAGAAAGGCTTCTTACGATTTTTTTGCAAATCACAAAAGGACTAGAGGGAGGGTGTTTTTAATTGCAATTAAAACAATGAGGATGAATGAAATTTTTATTTCCGAAAATGCTTTTTTTATTGGCGGAATAATTGATAAGTCCAGTGGTTTTTGTTGCGGGTCAAAAACAGCTTTAGATATTCATGTTCACGAATATAGATCTTATGAAGATGCGTATAAAGTTGCTCTTTCAATGAAAGAAGATTCGCCCCTTTGTTATGACTCTGAAAACGTAAGAGTATTGACACAAAAAAAAATTGCCAATAGCGAAAGATTAATTGAAGAAACTTTCTTCAATATCAAAGATATCGGAAAATGCAGATATTATAAAAAGCAAAAGCAGAGAGCTAATGAGTCTATAAGAGTACTATTTAACAACGATAGTGACGCGTTGAAATGGCTGGGCGAACTTGCAGAAAAGACGAAAATATGCAATCTTTTGATATGCCGGACGAATTCGATATGACTCAATAGTGGACGATTGGCTCGATACCTTTAACCAAAAACACCCAATGGATAATTGACAAATTATCCATAAATTTACGACTTAGTTGAGGTCAATGAAATTGATTAGGGCGGTCCTTGCTGGATGACCGCCTAACTTTTTACCATGACTTAAGCTTAAAAAATACAATTATGCTTTTAGCTTTATTCGTCACCGTACTGCTGATTTATTCGCTCAATTCATGCGACCGGATGACCGCATCACCGTAAGGAATACGACGAGGCCCTTCGTCATTTGAAGACAAAAACTGAGTTGGTTTATAAGGATGAGTTGAAAATCGTCTCCAAAGACAATCGACATGTGGCTTTGTTTGAGTCAGAGCGTCGCGATCTTATTTTAAAAGCAGAGAGGGAGATTGCGATAAACCGAAAGGAGTGGATTGATGAGTTAAATCGACTGCACGATTCCGGATACCTTTCCGATAAAGAGTTTGACAATGAAGTAAATAAATGGTTGGATGCGTAACCGAAAACACAAATTAAATTTTACCAGCAAATGAGCAGTGATCTTGAGAAAAAAAGGCAGGAACTTATCAGTTCAATTGAAAAGACAATTGTATTGGCTAGCGAAGGTCAAATTGATATATTAAAATTCCATTGAGATCGGGCGCAATAACCGAGGAAGAATATCAAAAACAGGTAGATTTCTACTTGGATGAAATAAATAAAACCAAAATTCGGGCGACTGAACATCCGATGCGGTTTATACCAATGGGATTCACTTTAAATGAGCCCCTTTTTTTTATATCTTTGTCCTGACCACTACACCCCAAGCGACCAAAGCAACCTCTAACGCTTTGGCAAATGATTTCCTATCAAAACTCTTCGATTTCGAGGGCCTCGAAAAGAAAATTGGCTCTATTGATGCCGATACCAGAAATTTGTCACCAATACCGCCAATGGTAGCAATATTGTTAAAACGGCGATTTCCTCTTACGCCAAAGAGATAACCGACCTAATTCGGGAAATAAATCTCTTAATCTCGCCCAATTGGCTCCAATCAAAAGTTTGAACAACAATCAGAAAAGTTATCAAACTCCATCAAACGGCATGAGAGCTAAAATCTATCATTGCCACACTTACTGACGCCCAAAACGCCACGGTATTTCCATTGACAATTTAAAAGGCTCTCTAAAGCTTTTGCGTCAGGAATACGACAAACTCGACCCCAAAGCGGCCGACTTTAAATCCCAACAGCAACAGATTGCCCAAAAGGTCAATTTGGCAAAGCAGGCTATTGACGCCCAAATGCCACATTGAAAGCGGCCAATCAAACTTTGGGTAGTATTGTAACTCCTACGCCCGCCTTTCCAAAGAAACAATGAATTTCGCAACCGCCTGCGAAATCTGGACAACGCCTTTGACCTCAACACTGGTAAAATCAACAAAATAACAAAGAGGCGGTGGCACTGCTGTACCAAATTCAGCAGAACGATGCGGCTTTAAAGCGGATGGATGCCTCAATGGGCATTCACAACCGAATGTTGGAAATTACACCAGTGCATTAAATGGCTTGCGTGGTAACTTCTTGATGTTGACAGGAACGCTGTTTGGAGTAGACAGCGCCCTGACAGCCGTAACTAAAACTTTTGAAGTCATCAACGATTTTCAGCGGTATCGTAACGCATTGGAGGTGGCTTCTGGTTCTACCAAGCGCTTCAATTCCAATCTTATTTTTCTTGAAAAACTGGCCAACGATACAGGTACTGCCATCGGAACGCTGTACCAACCTTCACCAAATTGGAGGCCGCTGCGCGTGGCACTACCATGCAGGGCCAAAAAGTACGGGATATATTTTCGGGCATTGTTAAAATGGGCGCATCTCTCTCGCTGACCAATGAAGATGTGGAAGGGACCCTAAAAGCAATCGAGCAGGCCATGTCGAAGGGCAAATACAGGCGAAGAGTGGAGAGGCCAGGTCGGGGATCGTCTTCCCGGGGCGTTCAGATTGCTTGCTGAATCCATGGGTATTACCACTGCCGAGCTTGACAAGATGATGAAGGATGGTAAGGTGTATGCTGAGGATGTTTTGCCAAAAGTGGCGCGCAAATTGAAAAAACCTACGGAGACAAGGCGGCTAAGAACTTAGAAACAATGACCGGGCAAATGACCCGTCTGAAAAACGAAACCTCGCTTTTGATTGATGAGTTTGCAAGGGATGGACAGGTAAGTTCTTTTTTTGGCGGCATTATCAAAGGAATTGCCGATACCATTTCAGCCTGGCGGGCACTGGCCAAAGAACAGGGTTTTTTACGAACATGGCCTTTTTGGCGCTGCTGTGGGAACCGGCAATCTGGCTCTTTTAATCAGATAGCAAATGCCGCTCAGCAACGAAGCCAGCAAGCGCAGGGACTTGACTATTACGGGCCATTTGAGGGTAAAGATGCCGCTGGACGCGCGCAGCAATTAATATGCAGCGTTTAACCGCTCAGCAAGCCAAACAAGAGTACGAGCTTTTTGATGGCAAATATGACCCCAAAAAGAAAAAGGAGCTTTTAGACTTTGCCAATGAGGAGTACAAACGCCTGAATACGATTATCATTCTTAATGATCAACT
This sequence comes from Runella rosea, assembly GCF_003325355.1. Taxonomy (GTDB): domain Bacteria; phylum Bacteroidota; class Bacteroidia; order Cytophagales; family Spirosomataceae; genus Runella; species Runella rosea. The sequence goes on along the minus strand of NZ_CP030850.1, from coordinate 6,804,703 downwards.
GCTCAAGAAAGAAAAGGCGCTGGCCGATGAACGGGCTAAGGCCGAAAGGGGAAGGATAAGGCCGATAAAAGCAGCTCACTCAGCTTGAAAAATTCGTTGAGGATCCGAAAAGCTTTCCAAAGTGTTAATGGATGATGCATTAAAGATGCAAAAGAGGGGCGGGTAATTGACCTTCCTGAGAAGAAGTGCGCAAATGGTATCAACTATATGAAGTTTTGGAGCGAATGTCCAAGCAGTTGGGGTATGATATTCCCTCGTCAATTAAAAAGACAAAAGAGGCATTGGATAACGTGTTTTTTAAGCAGGGTTTACAGGCGTGGGGCTCGCAAAATGTTTTTGATACCGATACGAGTGATATTTCACCTGGCAAAGTACCTACTGAAAAAATTAATAAGCCAAAAGCGGAAAAGAAAAACGACCTGTTGGAGGAAATTCGTACCCGTTACACTACACGATTGGAGTTGGAAAAGCGATTTTCGACCGATTTGCGGCGCATGAAGAAGGAGGAACAGGATGAATTGAAAAACTTTTAATTGAACAACAAGAGGCGGAACGGGAAGGTAATGAAGATCGAAAAAACGAGCCAAAGAGGAGATTGATTTTAAAATTGATCAGTTTAAACGGGAGGCGGAAGAAAGAAAACGCATCCAAATTTCAATTGCACAGGCTGCATTGGAGTTGTCGCAGGCGGGGTTTGACTTGTACGCCTCTATTCAGGAAAAGAAGCTGATTCAACTAGAAAAGCAACAGGAATACGAATTGACATTAGCGGGCGAAAATGAGGAAGCGAAAGCAGCTATCACCGAAAGATTTGCCCGCCAAACCGCCGAAATCAGACGCCGTCAGGCTGTAGCGGAAAAAGCAATGGCCGCTTTTCAAATCGGAGTCAATACCGCATCTGCCATCATTTCCATGTTGGCCAATCCCGGAGGTCCTGCTGGTATTGCGCTTTCTGTGGTTGCTGGTGCAACTGGCGCCCTTCAGTTAGCAAACGTTCTTGCTAAACAAATACCCGCCTTCAAAAAAGGAACGCGCTACGCTCCCGAAGGTCCAGCATTGGTGGCCGAGGAAGGAGCTGAGCTTCACGAGTCTCAGGGTAAGTATTTCCTACACGAAAACCATCGGTTGTACCTTTGAAACGCGGGGATAAAATTTACACCGCTGCCGAAACGTCGCGGATGTTGGCCGACCAATACAAATCACAGGAGCTTAACACTGTCATCACCCGTTCGGAAATACCCTCACTCATGGCCAAAAACCTGCAATTGTCTCAGCAAAAAGCCCAGATGAATATGAATTACGCCATTGCTCAGCAGCTTAATCTCAATGCCGACCGCATCGGGCAGACGGTGGCCAGTGCAGTCAGTAATTTACCTGTCAACGAGACACATTTTGATGAGGATGGTGTATGGGAGCGCCAGCGTAGACTGAACAGTGTGGTGACTTATCGGAAGGTGAGGCATGGGTTTTAATGGCGAAAAATGCCGTAATGTCAGCGGCATTTTTCATGCTTTTACCGAAGTTTTACGTATTAAATATGAAAATTTTAGAAAAATTTAGAAAAATTTTTTCTGCTAAAATGGGTGTTTACCCTGCGATAATAAGAATTGCACATGGATTTGCATCTATACTTCTACCGGTACCTTTTAAATCACTATAGGACTGTCTAATTTGTTCTGTGACGAAACATAACACCATCAGCTACGGTCGACCACTATATCAGCTTTACTTGCTCTAAAACGCCGCAAAATGCTGCACATAGCTGTACATAGCTGTGTCAAGTTAAATACATCAATTGTTGTAATTTACTGTTAATCAACTGATTGCAAATGTGTTGCATTTGTACTTTTAATTTTTACTTAGTAATTTGCAGCATAAAACGACACTAGCACAGTTTTTATACAATAACCAATTAATAGTCTGCTTAAGATCAATAATTGATTTAAGGGTCAGGCTAAAACTTAAACCATTCTAAATTATGGCACGACCAATAAAGGAAACACCTGTTTTAACAGGTAGAGACGCGGCTCGCTTTGCCAAAAACATTGCTGAGTCAGAAAAGACAAAATTGTCCCGGACTGAAATGGAAAGAATGCGGGAGAACTTCAATAAATTCAAATTGGTAGATTAGCATTCGATAATATATATTCCATGTCAGGCCAGTTTCGCCTAATTCGTTTAAGTAATAGTTATCCCCTCAAAGACAAAATCTTTGATTGTGATGACAAAGACTTAAACGAATTTTTTTATCAGGACTCCTTACTCTATCAAAATGAATTACTGGCCGTCACCTATATCGTTGAAGATGAAGATAATGACGCTGTTTTGGGTTATTTTTGTGTCTTAAATGACAAACTTACTTCTGAAGATTTTAAAGAAGTAAGAAATAAAATTCAACGTAAAATTCCATATAGAAAGCATTATAAACTTATCCATGTGTAAAAATAGGTAGGCTTGCCGTATGCGAGGGTGTAAAAAAAGCAGGAATAGGCACCTTTATAATTGATTACATCAAGTATTCCTTTTTCCATAATAATAAGACTGGATGTAGATTTATCACAGTTGATGCCTATGCTCAATCAACGGGCTTCTATGAAAAAATGGGTTTTTCATATTTAACAGAAAGTGATAAATCAGAGCCAACAAGACAAATGTATTTTGATCTTATGCGAATGAGTTCAATTTAGCCAAGGCCATATACAAAGTCTTTTTTTATATCTTTGCCCTACCAGCAACCAAGCGACCAAAGCACCTTCTAACGCTTTGGTTTTATGCAATCTACCATATTCGACTACTTAGGTCAGCCCCATACCATTGATGGGTTTCGGGATATGTACCCCACTTTCTTCCAACTGGTGTACAGCCTGGGCGGCGCAAGTCTCACGACCGATATTGAAGAGCCTACCACATGGGATGATGTTTCAATGGTCATCAGCCGCAATCCGCAATGGCATGGCTTCAACTATGAAGCACTGGATAATTTCAAACTGGCTTCTGACTGCCCAGCCGGTAAAGCCATCCTTAAATCCATCGACGAAGAACAGGGTTCAGATGCCAAAGTACTTCTACAAATCGGGGCCATTATTGATGAAGAAACCCGAATCATTGAACACGTAGGCAAGCTTAACATGAACACCTTTCGTGAGTCGGCGGGCGTGGTCACATGTGACGTGGAAGCCGATACCCTACAAAACCGCATTCAGGCCAAAGCAGATACAAAAGTGAACTTATTGGATTCGGTGGCGCTGGATGGCACATCGGTTACTCCCGCTGTTGTCAAAACTACCATTCTGCACTCCAAAGCATTTCGGGAGATATATCAGGTTACATCGGCTACTGATACAGCAGAGTCACTAACGATGGGCGATAGCGATGTTTATGTAATGCCCAACCTGTCAAGTCCCACCAAAAACGACCTAAAAACCACCTTCAACAACCCGTTCGGCATTGCCTTCTCTGACCCCGTAGCCGATAAAAATCCTTTTTGGAAAGCCTTCTCGGATGGCAAATACACCGTAACCGTTGCACTGAATGTTACCTGCGACTTAAATTTAAAACAGCGCCAATTTTCCTTGAACCGTGCCGCCATTACCAATTTCACGGCACAGCCTTATTTGGTGCACGAAAGAGAAACGGCCATTTTGGCCCGTTACCGTATCGGGGATGGAAAGTACAACGAACCTGATGGGTTTTATTACGGGCCTCTTTATGTCAGATTTACCGTTGATGGCACGGCGACAAATGCGCTTGAGATTCGGCAAGGCGATAATGTATACTTATTCATTGAAATAAAATACACTTATAGCGGGGCCAATGAGCTTGGTTCTACATCGCTGAAAGCGGTCAGTAGTAATTTTTCGATGCAGATTGATGGAGTTTCCAGAAATGTACAGTCTCCCACCAAAGGCCTTTTGGCTTATGATGCCATTCAACAATCCATTCGTTTAATTACTGGACAAAACAACTGTTTCCGTTCTTCCTTTTTTGGAAAATCTTCTGAGTTGTACCCTTCGGATGGCGATGGCGCCAACTATCTCAAAACGAATGGCTTTCAAATACGGCGGTTCGACAAAGGGATTCAACGCTCTTTTAAAGAAATCGTCGAAGATATTAACGCCATTTTTCACGTAGGATACGAGTATACAATCCAGAGCGGAGTGCCCATCATACGCATGGAAAAGGCGGAGTATTTCTATAAAGGTGGGGAGATTCTTAAAATTGATGAGGTGTCAAACTTGGTTATTGATACGGCCAAAGAGCTTATATTTTCCAATATCCAAATTGGTTACGGTAAATATCTGGATGAGGGCCTAAACTACCTTGACGAATTCAACGCCTATCATGAATACTCTACACCCATCCAAACAGAAAATGGGCGGTACCAAGCAACTTCAAACCTGATTGCTTCGGGCTACGCCATCGAGGCCACCCGCCGAGAGCAATTTGAATCCACGCCCAAAGACTCCACGCGTTACGACGATGATTTGTTTATTATCAGCGTCAATCCTGCTATCCCGTCTTATGTGGGCACGGCAACATTTACCAAAAATCCTTTATTATTTGCGGGTCGACCGCTTTTGCTTTTGCCTGTCAAGCCCTCATTTTGTGAAGTCGGCGTAAAACTTAGCATTTCGGGCACAACTCACCACAATGACGTATTTACCATTGTTAAGATTACCAACTTTGGAGTGCAGACGGTGATTGTACTAGACCGATTTGCCACCGGTGAAGTGGTGGCCAGCGCCACGATTCAACCCTATGACTTTGCGGGGTATGCTGAAAAGAACGAGAATTTTAGTACGGTTCAAAACCTATTGGAACCCGAAACATCCTACAATTTGCGTCGAACCCCAAAACAGAACCTACTCAACCACGCAGCATGGTTAAACTCTAGTTCGGCTTACAAAAGTGTGGCCGAAGTGTATAAAAATACCTTTACCAAGCTTAATGGTGATTTGGTTACGCAGCTCAAAACCACCGATGCATTCCCAGCATCAAACCCTGACCGACTTCTGTTAACTGAAAAAGCTGACATTAGCATCGAAAATGCCAACCGCGCTAAACGTATCTATGTACCTAAATGGATCACATTTGAATGTAGGCTCACCGAGGCTGAATTTAACGCCATCCGTAATGCTGTCAGAGGATGGAATAATGACGAAACCGATTACGGATTTATAACCATTCCCGATCTTGAAGGGAATGACATAAGCGGCTATCCATGGGAGATTCGCAGGCAGAAAAAAACGGGAAAGTCGTCAGTAAAACTCCTGAGAACTTACGCCTCGCTGGTAAACCAACAACAGGAAAACTGTGACGATTATGAAGGATGGACGTTTGAACAGTTTGAATCCAATCCCGTACCGCTTGCGGCCGAAAACTGTTTAATGAGCGCGTTCGGATAGAAAATACATCAATTGTTGTATTTAAAATTAATAACTTTTCTATCTTTGTTCACCAGCAACCAGCGACCTGCTCTGACCAAGCGGGTTACCAAACCCCTTCTTTTTTGTCCGAGCATTGAAAACATCTGTTTTTTCAATTACTCACTATGTCGCTGGTTGTCACCAAGGTTCTTGCTTCTCACACATTTGCTGATTTTCGAAGCATATTCAACGCAAATGCCGATGACGCTATCATCGTGCGCGGTGAAACCGACACGGATGTTGACGGCGTGCCGCTGATTCGTTTTTTGACCGAAAGTGATGAATCGTTCGAAATTCTACTTTCCGACTTCTATTCAATCACACAAGTAGATGAACTATTGGCCGATTTGCGCACTGAATTGTTGGCCGAATTTGAAACGCTGACCGGAACGGGTGGTGGAGGTGGTGGTGGTGGCTCTCTCCCGATTGTTGCTTCGCCCATTGCCGATATTGCCTTTGCTTATGGGGAGGCGATTGAAATTCTACTTTCCCCCAACAATGCCACCTCGCCCAATGGTACAATTGATAGCGTAACCGTTATTGGCCTACCGGGTTGGCTTTCTTACAATTCGGGTACGCGTATTATTTCTGGCACCGCTCCAACTGGCGCAACGGGTTCTTACCCGATTACCGTGCGCTACACAGACTCCATTGCGGCATACGTGGATGATGTTTTCAAAATACAGATTACCAGCGCAGCGCAGGTGGTTGCGTCAGAGCACATCTGGGCAGGTATGCTGGTAAATATCTACGACGATGGCGGTGTCTCTAAAATGCGTCCCGCCATTGGCACCGACGTAGACCATGTTGCCCATGGCTACATCGACAAAACTGTCAAGGTTGGACAGGCGGTCGAACCTCGCTTTGATAGCATCAAAACTTACATTGATTTGGTGCCAGGAGAACAATACTTTCTTTCTTGGACTGAACCGGGTGGTATTTCTACGGAGGGGCCCGATGAGGTGGGTCTTGTTTGGCAGCCCATCGGTTATGCTCTCTCAACTACGGAGCTCTTAATTGATATTGACACTTACATCCTTATAAGCTAATGGCAAAAAGATACACCGCAATTTCAGAGGATAGAAAGCGTCAGGTTGAGCGCGATTTGATTGAGGATGTGGAGTCGGAACTTGACGCTTACCTCAAGCGCGAAGTTATCACCGACCCGATTGACTTTCTGGCCATCACCAAAAACGGAAGTTGGCGGTTGGATGCTGATTCGTGGGCGGGTTTTGAGTATCCTCCTGGGGATTGTATTTCGCATGGACAGCTTGAAAGCTTCACCAATGGCGTAGATATTCGGCTCGAATTCACTGACGATGATGGATTTGCGGCCGTTCTCCGCAAGGTGAATGGTACTTGGGAAATCGACGAAGAGACAAACCCCGGCGGCTGGTATTACCCTAGCTCGGCAGAAATAAATGAGTTCGACGAGGCAGGTAATCAACTTGGACTGAAGGGGCGTTTTCGCAATGGAAAGCTGTTTGATTTTCAGCAGTTTGTTATTCGCAAGGATGATATTTTGATGGGCTTGTTGCCTGCCTATAACGTGCTCTCTGGTATCCCTAAATTAGACGAAGGCCAGCACGTAGCTTCCATAAATGGATCGTACGTCTATTACATCGAAGACTGGGCAGAAATCGCCGATGGCCCCGCCAACCTCACAGGAAAAGGCTTCTTGAGAATATCGTACTATAATGGCATTGTGCATTTTCAGGCATACAGCTTCGCTGACGGGGAAACTACTATGGCGCACGCCACCATCCCCGCGCAGGGAGAAGAAATGACAAAGTGGCGGATTGATTCGGATGTTTTTGCGACGATTGAGCAGCTTAATAATCGGCTGGAGCTCTACGCCCTCAAAAACCACATCCATGACGACCGATACTTCATCAAGGCGGAAATTGAGGCGATTGTGGCGCAGTATAAACTGGCTGAATGGCTTCCTGAAATCACGGACGTGAAAGGGTTGGCAATTACGTTGCTCAACAAATTGGACGTTTCGCTGTTTCACAATGCCTTACCAGGCGATGCTATAGTTTTGGGACCAGAAGGTGTGCCCGTAGCGGCTGACCTAACCGATGCTTATACCACTACGGTAGCGCTCGTTAATGCAAAAGAGGGTGTTGCTTACAGCACCGTGATTGAGGATATTTCGCTAATTTTCCCACGTGGTGCTGAAAATAAGCGAATCGCAGCAACAGCATCGGGACGTTGGATGGGGTTTGCGGGAGCCATTGTCGGTGGTTCGGGGGCAAACCTTACGCTTTCAGGCACCCCCACTAGTGCTGGGGTGGTGATGATTTCATTGGATTTCATCTGGACGATTGCGGGCATGGAGCGCCGCGAACAGCGGATATTATTCTTAACCGTCGAACCTGCGGCGGCTACAATTACAGCTCCTAATGCACCAACTGGACTGACGGCCACAGCAGTTTCTACTACGCAGATTAATCTTGCATGGGTAGATAATGCCACCAACGAATCTGTACAGGAAATCCAACGCAGTACCAACGCAGGATTTACCGACGCGGTGAAAATCGCAACCGTGGAAGCCAACGTAACGAGCTATCAAGATAAAGTAGGCTTATCGCCTGGCGTAACCTATTATTACCGCGTTAGAGCCTCCAACAGTACAGACAATAGCGCGTGGGACACAGACAGCGCTACCACACTAACCAATACCGCACCAACTTCGGGACTTTGGGCGAACTATTACGACACCGAGGATATCAACGCGCTCGGTACCGCCGCTGAAGGGCGCGTGGATACGGTGATCGATTTCGACCTCACCGCGGATGCTCCTTCGGAGGATGTAACGCCAGGGGCGTACATTGCGCGTTGGAGCGGCTTCATTAAGACACCTGTTTCGGGGAATTTTCAGTTTAATTTCGACGCTAACGCCAAATTTAGAATCTATTTTGGTGGGGCATTGGTCGTTGATTCCTGGGCGCTTACGACGCTAAGAAGCGTTGGTTTCAGCCGCGCCATGACGGCCGACGTGCAGGTGCCGATTCTGATCGAATATCTCCAGACCAACGCTGACTCCTATGCGCGTTTGGGCTATACAAATGGCAACGTGAATGACGTAGTGCCGACCGCTTGGCTGGTGCCACTCGAAGTGGCGCCATTGGTTGCGCCCGTGCTTTCGGCCGCGAATGTCGATTCTGACACTATTCGATTGTCATGGACGCTAACAACCGACCCCGACACCTTCGAGGTGTTTGGTGGGGTGGTCGACAACGCCAACAATAACAGCATCTTACCCCTGCTGACCAACATCACGCCTGCGGCTTCGGCTCGGACAATCGATGTTAACGGGTTGAACGCTGGTACCACTTTCGTTTTCGAAATGCGTTCGAAGAAAAACGGGGTGTACAGCGAGCTATCCAACCGCGCTACGGCTTCTACGCCCAACGCGGCCGACGTGCCTAACTCTGCTGCTCCTGTGATTCTTATCCGCCCTGCGTTAAGCACCAATACCCTGATTACGCAGTTCGCCGATAACAATACTGGCGATACCGAACTGTACACTTTTCGATTCAAGCAGGTCGGTACGGGGACTTGGTATTATCGGACAATTTCGGGCGGGCTTTCGACCAACGAGGCAGATGCTTACGCTTCTACCTACCCTGCTGGTAGCACGAGAGAGCTTAACTTATCGAATGATTTCTTTGCGGGGAAGCTCATTCGGGTGGAAGTGCGCGTAACCAAAGACGGGCTTTCGTCGCCTTGGGCTGGCTCAGAGGAGACGGAGACGGTGGGAGAAAATCGGGTGTATGAAATTATTGAAATGGATAAATTTCGTCCACGCAAAGCAACCAATGGACTGTGGTACGATAGCGAAGCTGAAACGGATAATAGCGTTTTTCATAACTTCTACTTTGCCGAGGATAGAAAAGAACTGTTTTTCAATGCGGACGGCTCGCCAAAGCCTTTTGTAGACATTTCTATTCCGGGCAATAGTATTATCATGTTCCGCAAATTGCGGGTGCGAAAAAGTACGTTTCGTGACATCCAGAAATTTGAGGAGTATGGCTATTTGGCCAATCTCAAGGGTGGCGACATTAACAACATTCAGTACAACGCTCAGGCGATTATTAGAACGTTTGACGAGGCGTATGTGCCACCCACCACACCGCCACCCACCACACCGCCGCCACCGCCACCCGTTACCCTAACACGTGCGCAAGCGATTAATTACAATGAGTCGCTTCCGCACTACATTGTAATCTACACAATGTCTTATACACAGTGGAAAATTGATCACATAAAAGGAGCTGCGTTGGCTTCGAAAAATGCAGGACTTAAGGAGATTCAATTAGCTTTTGCGCCTTATAAGGTCTGGAATAATTACACATCAGCAGGGGCGTTTAATGCCGATGCGCTGACGTGGACCTGGACAAACATCAACACTATTGTTAATTATGTGTGTAATGACTTAGGGTTAAGGCTAATTGTTCGTCTGCATCCTGATATGAGCGATTATTCGCTCACAACATTCGCCGCAAATGCTGACACGCCAGATTTAACAGCCGCATGGGGTGGGTACATGGATAAGAACTCGTCTGGTGGGATCATTGGCCTAAAAATGGATAATTTCGACAGTCCGCCATGGATGCTGTTTCGCCGTTTTTGTGCTGCTTTTAAGGCGCAGTACAATACCTACTGGACCACTGGAAAAATGTCGCTATGGGAATTCGCGATTAATACAAATCAAGAAGCCCAGATTTTTCCTGACTCTACGATTTCTTATCCTGGATACGTCGATTACGTAAACCGCACGGAGCAGATGTATGCCATGGGTCAACTGATGCTTTCAATCATGTCTGGCTGGGATGATTCTCAGTGGAATGTTGGAAGTTGGATCAATGAAGGCTATCAGCTTAAGGGCAACAGTATGGGCTATAATCGGTTCACGAATGGTTTTCGGGGTATGCGTGGCAACCACGACTCCAATTGGAGCGGTGAGCTTCGGGATTTTCACGACATGGTAATGTACACGCGCAGAAAAAAGGCCACAAACCGTTTTTTCTCGGTGGAGTATTTTCGAAAAGACAATGTAAGCACAGCAAGCGCTATGGCGGCCGCCATGGCAAGAAGCATGAATAACGGCGCATGGAGGGTTGGTTTTGTCTATGAAAGTCCAGAAGATACACAAGAAAAAGCTACGGCCGATGTTAGCAATTTTATTCGCGAGGTTGCAGGCGCTCTGCAAAACAGCGGTCACCTTGCCCGAGCCTTGGCTGAGCCTACGGCACACCCTGTGGAAAATGAATTCACGCTTTTTGCGGCGTGGAATCAGGCTTCACCAAATGGGCATGACCTCATGGTGCAAGCCTTCAATAATTACCGAAACCAGAATAATGGTGTACGGCAGTACATTGGGGTATCCTACGAAATGGGCAATACGCCTTCGATATCGGTTAGTCGCATTGCCTCAAATCAAATCAGGGTTACCGTATTGTCTCCTACATATAATGGAGCAGACGGCTACGAATATAGCTTCAGGGAGGTCGGTACATCTACGTGGTATACTTGGGACGAAAACGGCGTGATTACTACCAACAGTAGCAGCCCAGGGATTTGGTCATTGCTGAGTGGCGGTGGCGGTATTTCTAATATAACAAGCAGCTATTTTGTCGGCAAAACGGTGCAGGCAAGGGTAAGAATGTGGAAAACAGGACAGTTCCCTTCGACATGGTCAAACATAGTTTCAGAATAACAACATGAACGCAGCACCCTTTTCAGATAAGAAACCTAGCAACGGGATAAGTGCGACGTTTCACAATAATTACGACCTATTTGTCAATCAGGCCCTACCTGCTGGGCAGATTGCGGGCATCGTTACGCTCCTGGCTAGTATCGGCTGGGAAGGCACGAAAGCCAAGGGCCTTACGCATATTTATGCACAATCAGGTAGACCCAAAGACGAACTATGCTGGACACTACTTGCCTCACAGGTTAATCCTCGCAGCTTGACCATTCAGTTTGGTACTAAGTGGGTGGATGGCGTAGAAGTACCAAACATTTTTTCCATTCCCAACGATACCGAGGCCTACAATTCGGGCTACTCCGCAGCGGGAAGTTATAGCAACAAATCGGTAGTAACGGATGAATTTTCGGACGGTAGTCAGGTTATACCACCTAATGCTTACTATCAAGTAGCGAAGAAATTTTACGAAGGCTTTTTGGCGCGGCTGGGCAACCCTGCGCCCATCAATCACAATATTTTTGGTAGCTACATGGGCTACCAGAATAGTATCACGCCTGGCAAGTTTAATATTTATTTGGGTGGCTATGGCTCACAGCCACTTCACCCTTACTTTGTGGATGGCCTAAAAAGCCAAGCCAACGCGCGGCGGGTGCTTAATACCCAGAACCAGACGTACGGCAGCGATTTTCAGTTTTTTCAGCACGGGTTGCACGAGAAAATCAATCTGATGACCAACTGCTACGTAGGGCTTAACGAGCCTGATGAATCCATGTTTGCTTATGCGGCCGTGAATGAAATGCAGCGCAAGTATCTGGCAGGTATTAAGAAAACAATCGCCTACATGTCGCCATGGTCAGAAGCCGTGACGCTCGCCACCGACTTGCCATGGAAAGGCCCCGGATGGAACTTGAAGTACACCGAAGAGGATGAAAGGGATTATTTCAGAATTAAGGCGCATCATATCACGCCTATTTGGGCAATTTCATTCATATCCGTGGTGTCGCAGATTATTGCGCACGGGTGGGTAATGTGGGATAGTGAGCGCTTTGAAACCTCAAAAACGCCCGAAAATCTGACCGAAAACGATTTCCTGACGTCGAAGGGACGTTTTGATTGGGTATCTCCCGAAGGCAATCCGCGCCCTACCTTGCCCGCCGAAGATTCAGCCATCAAATACCCTTTTCGGCCGCTGGTGGGGGTAGACGTGGCGATTGATAACCTGACCATAACGCAGATTATTAACCAGTTTACATCGGCGGGCTATCATCCGCAGCACCTTGCCTACACCTGTGTTTCCAAGAAAGATGCGGAATCGGCGGCGGTGACGAAAACCGTTCCCGCCTATAAGGGCAGCGATGGTACGGCTCACCTGATTACGAAGGATAAGTTGAACTATGGCCAAAACACAATCCTGCATTTGGCCGACAAAAAGGATGGTTTTTGCATCGGTGCAAGCTACGGAGAACGCTATTACATCTATTATTTCAACCCTTACCGCTCACCACTTCAGCATGGGGTATTGGGTGAGTACCTCAGCGTAACGCTGCCCAACGGACGAGTAGTTGAAATGGGTAGCCGAAACGGAAGAACATCACATTTTATTTACGCTTAACAACATGAAGAAATTACTGGTTCTCTTATTCTTATTGCCCTTCGCGCTGGTGGCGCAGAAGGTGAATGGTGTGTACACCAGGGCGGAATTGACCGCCCAACGGCCCTTGCAATGTTCGGCTTGTTTGGTACAAGAAGGTGACAGCGTCTGGCTTTTTGTGCGAAAGAATGGCAGTACCGCCGTGGCGGGGCCTGATGTGATCGTGACGACGTTTGGGAGTATTAAGCTACATAAGGCGAAGCTGGCGGGGGCCATTAACTTTGCCAATGCCAATTATTATTCGAAAGCTGAGTTGAATCCCTTGCTTGGCGCGAAAGTGGGGATTGCCACGATTGGAAGTAATCAACTTGCCTATTACGACGCCTCAAATAAAAGTATCTACGGAAGCAATGTTTTTCAGGCCAACGGCAAAATAGGGATTAATACCACCAACCCTGAAGAGCAGCTTCACGTTAATGGAAACGTAAAATTTCGGTCGATAAAATCTTGGGCCCGCATGGACATCGAGGGGCAGCAGCTTGGAGGGGATATTAATCAAAATCTTTCTGGAATCACCTTTGGCCACTGGCTTAGCTCAGGCGGTGGTTATATACTTGGCGCGGGTGGTGGCAGAGTGGGCGATTGGAACTATGACGACCCTTACATATACCTACAAGGGAACAAAGGAGTAGTTATAGCAAGTGGAAGCGACAATTTCGGCAATACTGCTGGGATTTTTGTGGATACGCTCAGGCGGGTGGGCATTCGTCGCACTTCTCCAACTTATGCTCTCGACGTAGCGGGGACGATGCGAAGCGATTCAGGGGCGGTTTTTGCTGAAGTTTCGGGTGGAGTTGGCATTGGAACAGCAGCAATTGAAAAATTAACGGTAGGTGGAAATATAAGAAGCACCAACGGTGCTATTTCTTCCTTTAAGAGCGGATCTAATAGTTTGTCAAATCAATTTTACTTTGCGAACCCCGCCAATAGCAGGGCTTACAATTGGCAACTTAACGGCGACGAAACTGCGGCTGATTTTTACGGCTTTCTTGACGGAGTTGGGTGGGGCCGATTAATGACGATTACAGCCACTGGCCGCGTGGGGATTGGTACCGCATCACCCGCCGCCAACCTACACGTTAACGGCACCATGATACTTGCTCCTGTAAGTGCCGCCACCGCTTCTGGATATACCCCTGTGGAAGGGCAGATTGTTATTGTGAACACGACTGACGCAACGTTCACGAGTTTGGGGTTATGGTCTTACGCAAACGGAGCTTGGAGGAAATAACAATGAAAAAGCTACTTTTCTTTCTGCTCCTTAGCAGCGTGAGCATGGCCCAGGTGGTCAATGCCCCCAAGATACCCAACGTCACCATCCAGCGCCTGCGCTCGGATGTGGTGAGCTTTTCGGTGCGGTTTCAGCAGGATGGTGTTAATATGAACATCTCTTCGCAGACTTTCAAATGCGATTTCCTTGAGGGCGGGGCATCGGTGGTGCGCGTTTCGCTCAGCGAGGGTGCTGGCATCGTAGAAACCGACAGCGCTACGCTCACGGTGAGCCTAACAGCCGAGCAGGTGGCGCTACTGGCTAGAGAGTCGTATCGTTACCGATTGTATGCCGTTTCAGGGGCCAACCAGACCACCAAGCTGCAAGGGGTGTTTTCGCTTCTTACTGCCATCGTAGGCGGAGCAACGAGCATTGTGCCACCCACCATCGTGATTAATTACACCTCGGCGGGCAGCTCGAATGTGAGTGGGTATGTAGGGCCATCGCTCACGGCGGGTAATGCGTTGACAATTTCGGGTGGTGGGGGAAGCTATACGATTGGGGTGAATTATACACCTTTGGATGCTAGGTATGCTGCGCTTTCGCATACGCAGGCGATAGGGACGGTGACGGGGTTGGAGAGCGCCCTTAACGTGAAAGTGAACTACGTAGAAGTTGCCACGGTGGCCGATATAATCCCTCTTTTGCCCGTTTCGACGGTTACGATTTTCAACGTGCTGGTCGATACTGTTCGCGGTGGCGGCGGTCCTATGCGTTACGAAATTTGGCCGAGCGGCGTCTATTACTGGTTTGCGGCTATTCCTGTTACTAATTTATTAACTCCCTAATTTCGATGAAAAAGACATTCTTATTGTTACTTATTGCCCTTTCGGGCGGGGTTTTTGGTCAAGTATTTCCGACAAAAAATAACGCTCCTGCAACTACTAGGGATATGGTGCGAGAGGACGGACTAAAGATTTCGGCCATTTTCGGGACATATTCGGCCGCGGCTAACGTAGCGCAAAACACTGTATTAATTACGGGCAGAGTACGAAGTACGGGAGGTAGTAATATTTACATCGAAAAATTCTCCTTGTTTTCGGACAGGGATTGTACGGTAAGATTGCAGATTAATCTCATCGGGGGCATTGCCTCTCTCGCAGGTGCAGTGAACTACGATATACCACTCAAAGCGGGCGTTAGAAATGAATACACCTACGAAAGTCTAGTTCCTTGGGGCGCAGTGATTAGTGTGCTTCTTCGGGAAGTCACTGATACGTCTGGAAATATGAAAGTAACGTTGGTCTACGATGGTTATGAGGTGACGCAGAATACAGATTTTTTCGCCCCAATTTCAATTGTTGGGTGGGGGGATAGCATCATGAAAGGAGCGAACGCTACTGTGTCAGACACAGACCCCAATACGAGTTATTTTCTCCAAGTTGTGAAATATTATGAGGGCTTAGGATACCGGGTAAAGCCAGTTAACAAGTCTATTCCTGGTATTACTGCGCTAGGTATGTCTCAAGCAAAAAATTGGGGCTATCTAAACATAAGTAACGCTAATATTATCTTGATTTGCTTGGGCATGAATACCTCCGCGAGCGAAGCCGCTTACATAGCAGAGATGACAGACCTTATTCGTTACAAGCAGCGCAGATACCCTAACGCGAAGTGTGTAGTAATGGCCCCGACGACCCGATTGGATGGTAGTGAAACGACGCTAGTAGGGTACAGGGCCGCCTTGCAAGCCCTTGTAAATACAACAATTAACGACCCGAAGGTGAAATATCTTGACCTTTCGCAGGGATATACAGGTGGCGCGGCGGCAAATGGTGTGACGGTTGGCGATGTTCACCCCAACCAAACGGGGCACAATAACCTCGCTACTTACTTAATAAGCTATTTAACCAGCAACAATATTCTTCCATAACCCCACCCTCAACCCACCCCTTTTGGGCCAGTTGCCAGAGCTTAGGCCCGTTTGCCCCATTTCTCTACCAATCAAACCCCTGAAATATGAACAAGGAAATCACTTTTTACCCTGCAAAAACATGAAAACGTTACACAGCGAACCCGTAATTATCTTCTTACTTTCAATCATTTTTACCCCTATGGGAGTACTCGTTGCCATTATCAACATCGCCGCCGCGTCGACCGTGATTTGGCGAAATATGCGTGAAGAAAGCCTGATAGTGAAGCGCGATTTCGCTGGAAGCTGGAAGGCTTATTTTCGGTCAATTCTCCATCTTTCAAAACCTGAATAATTATGCCAAAGCTATTGGAAGACATTCTAAAAGCCCGAAACAGCACAGTTAACACCATTGCCATTATTATAGTGACGGGCTACGTGGCGGGTGAACTGTACCTAACCTTTACGGGAGCGGGAGAAAAGGCAATGGAGCGGCTTTCGGGTGTCGCATTGGTAATTCTTAACTCGGTGGCCATCGTAAAGGCGGTTCAGACCAACACTAACGAGCCGAAACAAAACAACGCTAGCAACGAGTAACATGCAGTTAAGCCCTAATTTCTCGCTGCATGAAATGCTACGCAGCCAAACGGCCACCCGCCACAGCATCACGGAGCAATTCAGCCCGCCGCCCATGGTAGTGGACTCGCTGAAAAACCTTTGCGCGAAGTTATTGCAGCCAATCAGGGAGTTATACGGTGGGCCGCTCGTGGTATCGTCGGGTTACCGGTGCCCGCGCGTCAATAAACTGGTGGGTGGCAAACCCAATAGCCAACACCTCAAAGGCGAGGCGGCCGATTTGGATTTTGGGACCAAGGAGGCTAACAAACTGCTTTTTGAGGCCATTGTCGAGTGGAAAAAGCGAGGTTTTTTGGAGTTCGACCAACTCATCAACGAGTACGATTTTGCATGGATTCATGTCTCGTACAAGTTATCAGGGAAAAATAGAAATCAAATTTTGGTGGTATCTTAAAAACCAACGCCATGAACCCCAAACCTATAATCATCATCCTAGTGGCTCTGCTTGCTGTACTCTCAATTTGGGGGGCAATCGCAGGGCTTTGGGGTAAAAAGCCCGTCACTAGACAGGATAAAATCAACGAAATCAATCAATCCCTATCCCATGCAAAAGAAAAAATTGATTCAAATATCAATGCTTTGCCTGATGCTGTTATTGACTCTTTGTACGAGGTCAAACGCGCAGAAAATCAGTAACACAGACATTAAACTACTGGACTGTAAACGCGCTTACGTGAAGCTATCCAATGAGCGCGACACGCTCAAAAAGATGTTTGCCGACTCGCTTGTTAAACACCGTTTTGAGCGCGTTTCGTGGACATTGTCCACCAAAGAACAGGTGAAGGCTTCCAAAAAAACAGGACGCAAGCAAGGGTTTAGGTGGGGTGTGTTTGGAGTGTTGGGCGCTGAGGCATTGGTGGCCATTTACTTTCTGACTCGATGAAAGTAGACGGCTTCATAATCACCGCCGAAGCGGTTGAGTACATCGAGGGGCGAAGCAATTACAGCTTGATTACGATGATTGACGGTCAAAAAGTACTTAGTTCCAAGACGCTCGGTAGGCTTACGGATTATTTGAGCCTAACGCGTGTTCATAAGTGCGTTGCCGTGAATCCGCACCGTATCGCCCAGATTGAGCCAGTCAAAATCACAATGCAATCGGGGTATACAGTTGAGCCATCCAGACGAAAAATACCAGAGTTGTTGATTAATTTAAAAGAAGGTTATCGGTTATATCATGGCACTACCAAGAATCCAACCCACTGACACTGCCGGCACGGCATTTAGGGCAAAATCTAACGAGCTTTACGGGCAACTGCTCAACGATGGCTATGCTACCGAGGGCGGTGCAATTATCTTGACGTCCGAAAATAAAATCGTCACTGTCGACTTGGGGTCTGTTGTTTATACCGCCGACGCCCTTACCACCAAAGTCTCACAGTTTAATTCGCAAATCCGTAGCGAAATGTCCGCCTTTTTTAGTGTTTGAAAATACATCAATTGTTGTATTTTTGTATTTTAAGGTTCTCTGTTTCAAACTAATCACTTTTTTCCATGAAAAAGCTGCTCTTATTCTCCCTTACCATCTTTCTGGCCACGCTCGGCACCGTATTTGACGATTCGTCTGGCGCTTTGGCTCAATCAAAGAACACGATTTACAAGGCTGTGTATGCAGTTTCCAATGCAAACGCCACCGTTTGGGATACCGTGGTCGACGCAACCACTAAAACCCAGACATTACAACTACCACCTGTTTACAAAAAGGCTTCAGTGCAAATCAACGCCTTTAAAATCGACGGTACGGCGGCTGGGGCCTGTAAAGTTCAGCGAAGTACGGACGGGGTCTATTTTTATGATATAGATTCCAGTTACATGAAGAAAAAAAACCTGCTGACCATTACCAACGTGACGACTACACAAGGGGCCATTTGGGAATTGGATGATTACCATGCCACGCACATACGAACTACGTGTACAGGCTCGGGAACGCAGCGAACGCGCTTTCAAACGGTTATCTTATATAATAAGGATAATCAGTAATTTACCCCATGAATTTGATTAAAGAAAAACCCGTCACAATGGCGGGTTTTTTTGTTTAAAAGTCGCCCCACGCTTTTAACTGCTTGATGGCCTTATATTCATTGGCCATGTGGTCATAAATGGCCGTGGTACGAACATCAGAGTGCCCCATCAGGTCTTTAAGGTCAGAGAGGTCAATCCCCAATACCCGCGAAATTGTGCCGAACGTATGTCGGGCGATGTGGGAGGTAATGGTTTCGTACTTTGGCTTTTGTACCGACACAGGCACGCCCTTGATAAATTCAACCACCTCAACTGCCTCTGTAAAACCCGCTGCATGAGCGGCAAGCTGTATAAACCTGTTATAATGGCGCAAATGAGAGACTGGCAGTAAAAACAGGCCACCCTTGTATTTTTCCAGTATGGCCAGCGCCGGGGGAATCAGTCCGATGGTAACCTGGCGTGTGGAGCGATTTTTAACGGAGGTGGTTTTCTGTGGCACAAAACGCAGGGCTTTGGCGCCACCCTCTAGTTCCAAAAGGTGATCTTCGGTCAACCGGAATAGGTCGGAATGCCTCAGGCCCGTCAGCGCTTGAAAGAAAAACGCATCACGCGTCTTTTCAATGTACTGCCATTCGGGGATATGGTCTTTACCGCCCGATAGTGATTCAAGCCACACATTCCAAGCTGTTTCGTCCAGTGCTATCCATTTTTTCAGTTCTTCCTGCGTTAAAAATTCCCGTTTTGGCGGAATGTAAATTCGTTTCAGGCGGGCGTGATTTACGGCGAGTTTAGCCCCGTTTTCGGTACAGAACCGAAAGAACACCTTTAAATTTTTGTGAATAGCTCCCAAATAATTAGGGTGATAATCCCGTTTTGAACGCAGATAAGCCAAAAATCGCTGATGGGTTTCGTCCGGGTATGTGTCAAGGGTCAAATTTTTGGCTTTTGTCTTTATGAAATCCAGAAAATGTTCCATCGTCGCCTTATGGGCTCGAATCGAGGCGGGTTTTAGTCCCTCCATTTGCTTTGCCTCAATGAACATTTCGTACCATTTAGAGATGGGCCTTTGATTGGTATCCTGCTGTTTCTTTCCCTGAAGCAGCCGCTTTAAAACATCGGCCTCCAAAGGCTTTTGAGCAAGAATACAGTCCTTTTCGTAGGTTTTTACGATGTTTTTCAAATTGTCAAGTACCATGTTGGCCTTTTGCCAGCCGTCATAGTTTCGTCTGAATTCCTGCTTTTTATCATCCCATTGGTGACGCGCAGCATTCAGCGAAGTGTAGAACATGAATTCTTCCCGGTTAAAGTAGCAGACCAGGAATACCCGACCCACCGAAGCAGGGTCGGGTCCGAGTTTTCTGAGTTTGAATTTTACGTTAAGCATTGGATGGTTTTTGGGGTCGGGTTTAACTGTCCGAGATTGTCCAAGATTCTGTCCAGACGCTTCGTCCCTAAAAGCGCAAATCCCGCCTCCATGCGATATTGTCGCATAAAGACGGGATTTTGTACCCAATTGTCCTAAAAACAATGTGACGAAGAGGAGACTCGAACTCCTACAGGCTTACGCCCACTACCACCTCAAAGTAGCGTGTCTACCAATTCCACCACTTCGCCATTTCCCTTGTTTGGGGTTGCAAAAGTAGTTGTATGAAAATTAATTCGCAAGTTTTAAGCCAAAGAAATTAACTTTTCTATCGCCAATTTAATATTTTCTCGTACTTCTACAATACTTGCCTCCATCATATAGCACGGAGCCGTTATGATTTTCAGGTCTTTATCGACCGCTACCTCGCGCACCGACGCCATTTCAGCTACCTGACCGATGGACTCCATTCCCGCCGAAATCGCGGCAATATCGTAGGGAGATGCTTCTTCGGTTGTCCCAACACTCAGGTGGGCATGAAATTCGGTCCCTTCCAGCGCCTTGGCAATCGTGGTTGGGCTCATGCACAAACCTGCAATGGGTTTGCCATGACGCACCAAAGTCAAAATTAACGTTTTGACCGACTCCAAGATGGACCCTGATGGTCCTTCAAAAGCCCATTTGGTGATGTTTTTGGCCGTACCAAATCCGCCAGGCATGACCAATCCATCCAACTCATCCGCATTCACATCGACGATGTCTTTGATATTTCCGCGCGCAATGCGAGCCGATTCGACCAGTACATTGCGGGTTTCGGTCATTTCTTGCCCAGTAATGTGATTTAAAACATGATGCTGATTTACGTTGGGGGCAAAACATATCGCCTCTGCCCCAACTTCGGCAATCGCTAAAAGTGCAAAGACAGATTCGTGGATTTCGGAACCGTCAAAAACGCCGTTTCCGTGCAAAAGAACACCGATTTTTTTCATTTAATCACCTAGATTTTACGTTCAAATATAGAAGAAGTAATCAATTATTTCCAAGCAAGAAAAGCAAAATCAACGGTAGGAGAAACCACGCCACATTTTTTTAATACAATTGGGATAAAAAAATAAATATATTGGGATAAAAAATAATACGAATAGTCAAGATAACGTAGTTAGGTGTAATGATTATGTCGCTTTTGGAATAAAATAGATGTTTTGAAAAGGATGACACGTATCATCCTTTTCCTGTGAATAAGCAAACCGAACGGGACAACGCAAGGCATTTTTGCAGTTGAAATGTGGGCTGTTTATAGCGTTATTCAGTGAAAAGAAGCCAAGTTCGTACAACCATGAAGACCCCTACCTTGATGCCTGTTACTTTACGCGCTTTTCAACACCCTCTTTTTCTCCTTATCAGCCTGATAATGGGCATAGGGCTATTCTGGTCAATCACCCTATTTAACGACTACCGAAGCGGTGCTTCGTCGCTTTTTCAAGGTGGAATAGGCAACTACTTAAAAGAGACATTATTCTTCAACGCTCTGTTTGAAGTAGTGTCTTTCCTGATTTTTATGCAGGTGGCTCCGAGGTATCTTCGTCTGTTCCGAATCACGCACATAAAACTCAACCTTAAAAGTGTGTTGATGTACGAACTCCTCTTTCTCCCCTGCATTTTAGGCTCCATTGTTATTTTCAGCCCCCTCAGCAATGGAATTAGGTATTTATTCCTCTTCTATCCTTATTACTCGTGGGAAACGTATTTTCCCACCTATTTTTTTCAGCAGAATATGTTTATGACGTACTTAAACGTCTTGCTGCCTTTTGGATATATATATCTGAATTCCAACCTATTACTGGACTATAATGAGTGGAAGCACAAAAACCTTCAACGCACAGACACCCCTGACCAGCCAATGCCATTGTATATCAAGGCCATTGAAGCATGGGACGATTTGGGAGAGACCATTCTGTCGTTACAGGACATTATTTATATTGAAGTAGAGTCCAATAACTATTTTGCGTATACCAAAGGCCGGACCTATAATATTCGTAAAAATTTGTCTGAATTGGAGGCCGAACTTAACCCTCAGCAGTTTTATCGCATCAACCGTTCGGTGATTTTAAACCTCAGTTTTCTGAAAACCTACACATTTTTAAAAAATGACAAATACATCGTTAGACTTAATGACAGCAAAACGGAGTTTGTGATGCAGCGAGCCAGGGTAAAGGAACTCAAAAAGCGCCTAAACGAGACCAGCCCTACCTCCTGAAGAACCCATCCCCAGAGAATGCTTTGTCATTTTTAAGTATTTTTAAAAACTTGCCGTAAATTCGTCCCGATTTCTGTTTTCAAACTACACCTGACGCAATGCACTATCTTAAACTTACGTTGGCAATCTTGTGCACAACTACCTTATTTGCCCAAACCAAAAAACCAACTTCATCGCCCGAAAAACTGGCCCGTCCTAAGCTCGTAGTGGGCGTTGTGGTAGACCAAATGCGCTACGACTATTGGTACCGTTATTTTGATAAATACAGCGAAGGCGGTTTTAAGCGCCTCTTGCGCGAAGGATTCAACTGCCGCAACCACCATTATCATTATGCCCTTACCGTAACAGCAGCTGGCCATGCCTCGGTGTATACAGGCTCCACGCCCGCCATTCACGGTATTGTAGGAAATGATTGGTACGACCAAAAACTAGGCAAAGGCATGTATTGCGTAGCCGACAGCACCGTTCAGTCGGTCGGAACAAGCAACTCGGCGGGCAAAATGTCTCCCAAAAATTTATTGGTCAGCACCATCACCGACCAACTTCGCATCGGCAACAATTTCCAAGGAAAAACCATCGGTATTGCCATCAAAGATCGGGGTGCGATTCTTCCCGCTGGCCATACCGCCAACGGTGCCTATTGGTTTGATAGCCGCACTGGCAATTGGATTACGAGTACGTTTTACATGAACGATTTGCCGCAGTGGGTCAAAGATTATAACGCCAGAAAACGCCCATCGGAACTGATGAAGCAAAACTGGAATACACTGCTACCCATTGAACAATACACCGAAAGTACCGCCGACGACAAACCGTATGAAGCAAAAATCGCTGGTGCCAAGAAATCCGTTTTTCCTTACGATTTGGCGGGAATAGCGGGCGATGCCTACGGCATTTTGGCAAGTACACCACACGGCAATACCATCACCAAAGAAATTGCGCTTGAAGCCCTCAAAAACGAAAACCTCGGCAAAGGAACAGCCACGGATTTTTTAGCCATCAGCTTTTCTACCCCCGACTACGTAGGTCACGCTTTCGGCCCTAACTCCGTAGAGGAGCAGGATATTTACCTACGCCTTGACCGCGACATTGCTGAAATCCTGACCGCGCTTGACAAGCAGGTGGGTAAAGGTAACTACTTGTTTTTCATTTCGGCCGACCACGCCGTGATGGATGTAGTCGAACTCTGGAAGCAAAACCGATTGCCCGCCGGTCGCCTCAACATCGGGCAAATGGTAGCCGCCGCCAAAGCCGCACTAAAAGAAAAATTTGGTGAAGGCGATTTTATTACCATCTCCGAAAACTACCAAATCTACCTCAACCACGCGACCTTGGAAGCCAAGAAACTAGAGGTAGCCGATGTCTGCAAAGTAATTCGTAAAAGACTCCTTGATTTTGACGGAATCGCCGATGTGCTCAATCTGCATGATTTGGGCAATGCCAATATCAATGATTATTTGCTCACCTTATACAAAAACGGCACGCACGTAAAACGCAGCGGTGACATTCAGATGGTCATTGAACCGGGCTGGATGTCGGGCTCATCGACCGCTACGCACGGGGCCCCGTACAATTATGACACGCACATTCCGTTGTTATTTTGCGGCTGGGGAATTAAGCCCGGCGAAACCTTTGGGCGGACTTCAGTAGCCGACACTGCCCCAACGTTGGCGGCGTTACTCAAAATTTTAGAGCCCAGCGGAAACATCGGAAAAGTGATTGAGGATGTCATGAAAAAATAAATCTTCTGACAATCAATTACATCAAATTCCTCCAAAATAGGTTGCTGAATTTAGTTACAGGATATTTTGTTAAAAATTTGACAACAAAAGATTTTTTCCTATCTTTCGAATAAGACCTTACCCATACATTCAGGATATGCAACCAGAATTCGAGGAAAGACAACCAGATTGGCGGGACTCAGTGCAGCGATTTGAGGTAATGCTTAAAAACCACGAACGCCAATTTTTTGATTTAGATGCTTACGAACATATCGTGGAGCATTACATTGGAGAAGGGAACTGGGAACGTGCCCTCCAAGCCTGTGAATTCGGTCTTGAGCACTTCCCATATTCGCTGGAATTAATGCTTGACAAAGCCCACCTGCTAGCGCAAAATCAACGATTTGATGAGTCGATTAGCCTGCTCGAACGGGCCGCGCTCTTCAACCCTCACGATTTAGATGTGCTGTTTATGCAGGGGGGCGTTTACAACATGATGGGCGAATACGAGCAGTCGGTAGAGGTCTATGAGCAAATGCTCAATTTCATTGAAGAAGACGAAAAAGACGATATTTTATTTCAGATTGGCCAAGCATACCAAAACGGCGGCAAATACGAAGAAGCCATCGAAAAGTATAAAAAAGCGCTTGAACACAATCTCGAAAATGAAAATGCGCTTTATGAACTCGCTTTTTGTCTGGAAATCACTGGGCAAATGGAGAATAGCATCGACTATTACAATGAGCTCATTGACCGTGACCCTTATTCTTCCAATGCGTGGTACAACCTCGGCATTGTTTACAGCAAGCTCGGCCGCTACGACGAAGCCCTAAATGCTTACGACTACGCAACGGTTATCAAAGAGGATTTTGCATCGGCCTATTTCAACATGGCCAATGCATATATGAATCTGGAGCGCTTCGAAGAAGCAAAAGAGGCGTATCTACACACGTTGAAACACGAGCCTCCTTCGGCTGATTTGTATTGTCACTTGGGAGCGAGTTACGAAAAACTCAAAGATTTCGGCAATGCCCTCACCAATTACCGCGAAGCCCTTAAACTCGACAAAGAATGGGATGAAGGTTGGTTTGGGGTCAGTGTGTGTTTGGCCGTGGAAGAGAAGTGGATTGAAGCCCTCAATTGTATTCAAAAAGCCATTAAACTCAACGAACACGTTGCCGACTATTGGCTGATTCAAGCCGACTTAGAATACAAAATTGGCAATTTAGTCTCCAGCAATGAGGCATTTGAGAAAGCGGCTGAACTAGAACCTGATTTTGAAGATGTGTGGCTCAAATGGTCATTGGTGTTGTTTGACCAAGGTCAATTTGACCGCGCTTACGAAATCATCCAACAGGGCATCGACGACATCCCCGACAACGCAAGCCTTTACTATCGAGCCACGGCCTATCTTTTGCACGCGGGCGATTATCGAGAAGCAATTCTCAACCTTGAAGTGGCGCTCACCCTTGATTACGAAGCCCACGAGCAACTGTATGATTTCTTTCCAGAACTGGAAAAACAGAAAGCATTATTCAAATTAATTGAACAGTATAGAAAATAAGAAAGGGGCTTACGCCCCTTTCTTATTTTACTTCAACTCCAGCACCCACGCCGTCATAGCGGGCACTTTGAAGGAAGCCAACGAAGAAATCGTTTCCTCTGTCAATGCATTCTTTGCCGTGGTAAAGCCCTGCATCCGTTCGGCAAAACGGGCCGTTTCGAGCGTAGCTGCCTCCGCATTCGTATTCATTACCACCATAATGGTCTTCTGCGCGTTGTGACGAAAATACACGTAAAATCCGTTTTGGGGAATGAACTGCGTGAATTTGCCGCTATGCAATGCAGGCGTGGTTTTACGGTAATTGGCCAATTTTTTGACAAACTCAAAGGCTTCGTTCTCACGAGCCGTCCGTCCCGAAGCCACAAATTTATTTTCGGTATCGGTCTTCCATCCTCCCGAAAAATCCCGGCGTACTTCGGCGTCGGTGGGATTTTTGAAGTTTTTCATTAGTACTTCGGTTCCATAATAAAAATGCGGAATACCGCGTGTAGTCAGCAGCCACGCAACGCCCAACTTATATTTGTTGAAATCTTCCCCGATGACCGAAAAGAAACGATCAGTATCGTGGTTCTCCAAAAACGTAACCATTTTGGAAGGGTCATGATAAAGGAAATCCTGCGCCAACGCCTGATACACTCGGTTGATTCCACCATCCCAACCAAAAGATTCTTTTAGCCCGTCGTTGATGGCCTGAAAGCTTGGAAAATCACAAGTACCGGGCTGATTACAGGCAAAAGGAAACTTTACGTTGTTTCGTACATAATACGACAACGACGCAGGGTTGGTCACCCAAGTTTCTCCAAAAATCAATAAGTTAGGATATTCGTCCATCAACGCCTGATTGCAGCGATTCATGAATGGCATATCGTTGTACTTGTACGTGTCGATGCGCCATCCATCCAACCCAAATTCTTCGGTACTCCAAATAGCGTGTTGAATTAAATAATTGGCAAAAAAGGGACTACGTTGGTTCACATCGGGCAAAAAAGGCGTAAACCAGCCATCGGTCAGGTATTTGCGGTCAATGTTGGCCCCGTTTGGGTCAGTAATCGCTTGTTCTTTGTGGGTGGTGCCAGTGTAGGAAGACCACGTATTAAACCAATCTTTCGTGGGAGGGTCAAGGTACATCCAATGGTCTTCCGAAACGTGGTTATAAACCGCATCCTGAATCAGTTTCATACCGCGTTGGTGCAGAGCCGTTGAAAGCTGTTTATAACCTGCGTTGCCGCCAAAACGGCGGTCAATTTTATAATGGTCGCTGAAGTGATAACCGTGGTAAGCTGCCTGTAAATTGCCGTGTAATTCTTTTTTGAGTTTGGTATTATTTTCAATGACAGGAGTATTCCACAGCGTGGTTACTCCCAATTCCTGCAAATAATCTAAGTGGTTTATAATGCCCTGAAAGTCGCCACCGTGCCGAAGGAAAGGCACATTTTTGTCGGCTTTAGTATCGAGCATATCGTCAAATCGGTCGTTTGACTCGTCGCCGTTGGCAAAGCGGTCGGGCATGAGCAAATAAACAAAATCCGAAGAATTAACAGGAACGGGTTTGTGGCGTTTTGCGCTTAAAACGTATTTTTGCGTGGTTTGGGTGCTTCCTTGGCTAAACACCAACGACATGGTTCCGGGTTTTGCCGCTTTGGAAATGGCCAAATCCACAAACAAATAATTTGGATTTTCAACATTATGCGTTTTGAGCACGCGCACTCCAGGATATTTGACGCTCACGGCCGCTTTGTGGATGTTTTTGCCGTAAATGAGCAGTTGAACATTGGGATTTTTCATACCTATCCACCAATTCGTGGGGTGAATACGCTGAATTTCGAGCGTTTGCGCCACCAACACAGCATTTACTGAAGCCAACAGAAGGCTTACAATCAGGCACTTAGCAAATTTCATCATAGGAAAAGTTATTTTAATTCTCAAAAATAATCAAAAAACTTTCCCATCCATACGCACGTTCAACGCATACCACTGAAGATGTTAAGATAACGAATAAAGCGCCGTTGAAAATTGCCGCCGGTACTCGCCAGGGCTTTGATGAGTGAGTTTTCGAAAGGTTCGGTTAAAATGAGAGAGGTTATTAAATCCGCATTCATAGGCTACTTCCGCCACATTTATGTTTTGCAGAAGCATTACGCGGGCATGGTTGATGCGGTAGTCGTTGACAAATTCTGTAAATGTTTGATGGGTCATTTTTTTGAAATAGCGACAAAAAGCAGGCAAACTTAAATTTACGGTTTCGGCTACGTCGTTGGGGTTAATTTCGGTTTGGAAATGCGTCTCCACAAACGAATAAATTCGACGCAATCGCTCCGTTTCCTTGGGCGGAACGTCGGGGCTATTGGCTTCCGAATGCAGCACTTCTACATCGACCGCCAAGGCCATTTCTTGCAATATCCACAGCAACGTCATCATGCGCTCAAATCCCGTTTGCGTGGGCATTTGTTGGATTTTCTCCCCCACTTTTCGTTTGGTTTCCACCCCAAACGCCAATCCCCGTTTTGACTTTTCAAAAAGCAATTGAATGGATTGCAATTCTACGTTTTTCAAAAATTCTTTACCTAAGAAATCGTCTCGCAACTGAATGACAAACTCCTCAAAATCACTACTTTGCCCGTAGGCAAAATTTAGATGCGGGATATTGGGGCCGATAAAAACCAATTCGCCTTCTTCGTAGCGCGACAAATGCCGGCCAATTTGCCGGCGGCCCTTACCCGCGGGGATATAAACGATTTCGTATTCGGGATGATGGTGCCAGTATACTCGACAGCTTTCTTCATCAGTGGCATGGTAGAGCCGAAAGGAATTTCCGACGGTCGGCTGTATTTTTTCAAATTCTAAACGTGCCATTTTGCTTATTTTGACACATAATTACAAAAAAAAGTCAATGGAGTGTTGGAAGTGGCAAACAAAATCGTAGAGTTGAACCGAAAATTGGCCGTAAATTTGTGTCATCATTAACTCATTCATCGATACTGGATGTTTTTTCGTTCCAAGAGCATCTCAATTCATAATCTATTATGTCGCAACTTGCAGTAATATTTGACATGGACGGCGTCATTGCCGACACCAATCCCACCCACAACGTAGCTTGGCGTAAATTTCTCGACCGTTATGAAATAGTGCCCACCGAAGATGACCTTCAAAATCACATGTACGGCAAGCACAACAGCTATATTCTCAATTATTTTTTAAAACGGGAATTAATGGCCGAAGAACTACTGCAATTGCAATTTGAAAAAGAAGCTTTGTTCAGAGAATTATACATGAGTATTGTTCAGCCATTGCCTGGATTGTTGACATTTTTAGCTGATTTGAAACAAAATGGGGTCAAACTAGGCATTGCAACCTCCGCCCCAGTCGAAAACTTGGAAATGATGGTGGGGCAAATCCCGTTGCTAAACGAAGTAATGAGCTCTATGCTTTCCGAAAAAGACGTCACGAAACATAAACCTAATCCAGAAGTATACCTCAAAAGTGCCGAAAGACTGGGGGTTTCGCCTTCACAGTGCGTGGTTTTTGAAGATTCCGTTTCGGGCGTCAGTGCGGGATTAGCCGCTGGTATGAAAGTAATTGGGGTAACCACGTCTCATTCATCCGACGAACTCCCACCGTGCAGTGCTTACATCAACGACTACCTGAATATGTCGTATTCGAGTGTTCTACAATTAATTAACGCAACGTTATAATCTACCCCCATGTACATCGAACACCTAGCGCTTTGGTGCCGTGATTTAGAGCGGATGCGCGCATTTTATGAATTGTATTTCGGGGCGATTTCCAACGAAAAATACATAAATACAAAAAAGCAGTTTGAGTCTTATTTTCTCTCGTTTGAGCAAGGTCCACGGCTGGAAATCATGCAAATGAACAGCATACCTGCGCATTCAAACGATGTATACGCGCAATTTACGGGCTTGATTCATTTTGCCGTTTCGGTAGGAAGTGAAGAAAAAGTAAATGCCCTAACTGAGCGCCTTCGCAGCGATGGCTACGAGGTGGTCGGAGAGCCTCGCTGGACGGGCGACGGCTACTACGAAAGTGTCGTATTTGACCCTGAGCAAAATAGAATTGAAATTACGAATTGAGTTGATGGAGTATGTGCTTTGTTTCACCAACGATATGATTGAGTCATAGACAACGAAAGGCACTTAGTTTTCAAAAAATTACACATTCAAAATAAAGAGTGCGGAGTTATCCGTATTTGAGCCTCTTTCAGTTAAAAAATGACAACCCATTTAAAAACCTATTTTACCCACAGCAGGAGTTTAGCCATTGGTGCCATTTTTGCGTCGGTGGGATTTCTGTTTGGCAACTGGGTTACCTGGATTCCGTACGTAAAGCAAAAATTTGCCCTGAGCGATGCCCAATTGGGCCTGCTTTTACTAAGTATGCCCCTTGCGTCAACGCTCACCAATCCCCTGTCGGCACTCATTCTCAACCGATTCGGGATGCGTGCTACCACTATTTGGGGGCTTACGGCCATGGCTCTTGCGTACTCATTGCCCGTCAATGTGCCTTATCTCTGGATGACCTCTATCGGGTTAGGTCTGATGGGTATTGGCATCGCCTTTACCAACGTGGCCATGAATACCTGTGTTACGTCCATTGAGCGTCAGGATGGCATCTACATTATGTCAACCTCACACGGGATGTTCAGCGCAGGCGGCATGATTGGCTCAGCACTTGCGAGTATTCTGATGGGGCTTAAAATCTCCCCTGCCCTGCACATTGCGGGCGTATCGGTACTCATTATTTCGGTTGCGTTTATTGCGCGCCCCATTGTTATGAGTATTCACGAAGAAAAACGCACAACCTCGGAAGCTCCTAAATTCGCGTGGCCCAATCGTATACTAATGGGCATGATTGCCATTTCATTTTGCACCAACGTCACCGAAGGCACCATGGCCGACTGGACTGCCGTATATATGCGCGATATTGTCAAATCAAACGACTTTTATATTGGCTGGGGATTTGCCTTTTACGCGTTATTTATGGCCTTTGGGAGGTTCATCGGCGATTCGCTCATTCCCCGTTACGGAAGTCGGAAAATACTGGTATCAGGTGGAATTTTGGCCGCAATCGGCATCATGATCGCGGTACTTTTGCCCCATACTTTTACCGCCATTCTTGGTTTTGGAATGGTTGGCGCGGGGGTTTCTTGCGGGGCACCTATCCTCTACGGTAGCGCAGCCCGAGTACCCGGCATGGCCAAAGGTGCGGGCCTTGCTGCCATGAACACGTTCAGTTTGGCAGGATTCTTAGCTGGTCCGGCTATCATTGGCTTGGTATCTAGCGCCCTCAATCTATCGTTTGCTATCGGTTTGGTGGCGATTTTAGCACTGATATGGGCATTTTTATCCAGCCGTTCCAATTTGTATTAATCTCCGACCAAAAGCAGAAAGGTTTGATAAACTTTTCTGCTTTTGTTACTTTTGGCCAATCAAAGACATAACTTTACTCAGGCCGATTTTGCTCATATCTCAACATTTTTCCTTTTCGCTTCCTGTTTGGCGTATTTTATACGATACCCTTCCTATAGAGGAGACCTCCCCACTTTTACTTTTTGAGCTGCGCGATAAAAACCAATTAAGATGGGCTGCATTTGATTGCGAAACAGGGAGGGTTTGTTGGGAACATTCTTTTCCAGAAACCACTTGGTGGACCAGTGCCATTGGCTTTTATTCGGGCATACTTTTTCTTCACGAATATACAGGCAGTGAACAGCCCGCTCCCAAAAAACTTATAGCGATAGATGCGTTAACAGGCCAACTAATTTGGGCCCTAGAAGGTTGCAAATTTGATCATACCGATGGAACAAACCTCCGAACCTCCAGAATGCGGCCTGAAAGTGCCCCAATTCTGGAAAACAGGGCCTTTAGCACGGGAGAAATTGTTGATTTGCCCTTTCCATCTACCAAAATCAACCCACCTCAGTGGCGCGCTCCTGTTACATACGAAGAGACGAATCCTTATTACCCAACAATAGCTCAATTTATTGAAAAAATTACGGGAAATATCCCTAAAAAGGCGATAAATTATGGTGAAATCTCTGGACATCTATTGTTTTTTTACTACTTTTACCCCGCTAACGCTGTTTCTTTATCCTGGTCTATATTGGTAGTAAATTCGACGAAAACAGTTCTCCTGCACGAAACGATTCTCTCGGACGTGGAGAGTGTCGCTTTCGGCGATTATTTGTATGATAACCACCATATTGTTTTATTAAAAAAAGTTGACGAAATTACCGTAATAAAATTGCCCAGACCATGATAAAGCGCGTCGGATTTTGCCTTGTAGTGTTAGGATTATTGTGGGGAAAAACGACCCACGCAACACCTTCCCGCTCTTCTTTGCCCGATTCTACCGGTAGCGAGACCAAAAACGGTCAATCATTTGTGATTCATAAAGTAGACCCCGGACAAACATTGTACGCCGTGATGCGGAAGTACAAAACGACCCTCAAAGCCATAAAGGACGCCAACCCCGGAATGAAAGATAATTTGATAACGGGGCAAGTATTACGCGTACCTTCACAAGCTCGTTCATCTGCACCAAAAACAGCCACAAAAGAACCAGAAAAAGCACCAGAAAAGGATAAGTTGGTCCTTGATTACGAGATAAAACCAAAAACGGAATCGACCGTAACCATAAAATCAGAAGAGGATAAGCCAAAACCAGAAACGCCAAAGGTAGAGGAAGAAGCCAAACCTGCGGAAGTGGCAGCTGAGAAAAAACCAGAGGATATAAGCAACACCAAACCTGTCGCAACTGTTTCAAAAACAGGCCTTCATAAAGTAGAGGGCGGACAATCGTTGTACGGAATTGCGGTTAAATATGGCGTTTTGATGGCCGATATTCGTCGCTGGAACGGTCTAACTTCCGACCAACTGCGTTCTGGTCAGGAATTGATTGTAGCCGAACAGGCTTTCCAAGACTATTTGAAGAAAAACAAATTGGACTCGGTTAAGTTGGCGGATGCCAAGAAATCAAACGCCGAAAAACCTCCAGTGCCCATTGTTCGTCCCGAAGACCCCACCAATTCAAACCTGCCCGAACCTAAAATTGCCAATACTGGCAAGCGCATTTTGGAAACAGGAGTAGCTGAGGTTTTGGAGGGGATGGATAGCAACAATAAATACCTCGCGCTTCACCGTACTGCGCCCGTTGGCTCGTTGATTCAAGTCAAAAACATGAACAACAGCCAAAGCATTTGGGTGAAAGTGATTGGAAAATTGCCAGACATCAGTGCAAACAACCGAATTATCATCAAACTCTCGGCCCGTGCGCAGGAAAAACTTTCTCCTGGCGGTCGACAATTCATTGCTGAAATTAGCTATTTAGCGCAGTAACTTCGATTACCACAATATACAAACGCCTCCCAAGTAGACCGATGTTCTCACTTGGGAGGCGTTTAGATTTTTGACAGAACCCTCAGTTGAGGTCTTTCAATCCATTTTTTTATAGAGTATATAGATGCTATTCAAATATTTTCAGCAGATGCGACACGGTCTTATCCGATAAGCTAAACAACCATCCTGGAAAAATCCCTAATGCAAACGACATAAGTACCAACGGAATCAGCATCCATTTTTCTAATCGGTTCAAGTCCGACAGGAAAGGCAATTCGGTCGGGTTCTTAGCCCAAGGTTTTCCGAAAAACATGCGCTGAAAAGTCCAGAGAAAATAGGCAGCGGCCAGTATTATTCCCAACGTTCCCAAGGCAGTCAACCACACAGGCAACCTATCAGACTGAAAACCGCCCATCAGCGTAAATAGCTCTCCGATAAAGCCCGAAAAGCCGGGTAAACCAAGGGAAGCAAAAAAAGTAATCCCTGTGATAATGGTATATAAAGGCATGTATGAAATCAGCCCGCGATAGTTGTCAATGAGTCGGTTGTGGGTACGATCGTACAATACCCCAACCAATAAAAACAACAGCGACGAAAGGATTCCGTGGCTCACCATTTGGTACACCGCCCCGTTGAGTCCTTCGGCCGTGAGCGAGGCAATCCCCAATACCACAAAGCCCATATGCGACACCGAAGAGTAGGCAATCATCTTCTTCAAGTCATTTTGGGCTAAAGCATTAAAGCCCCCATAAACAATGGAAATCACCCCCAATACGGCTAACGTAAAGGCATATTCGGCGGCGGCATCTGGAAAGATTGGGTAAGCAATTCGCAGTAAGCCATAGCCACCGATTTTTAAGAGGACACCCGCCAACACGACCGATACGGGCGTAGGCGCTTCAACGTGCGCATCGGGCAACCATGTATGAAGCGGAACAATCGGCAGTTTAATGGCAAAACCTATAAATAATAGCCAAAAAGCAAGCATCCGCGAAGGCATCCCCAGCAGTGTA
The DNA here is from genome assembly GCF_003325355.1 of Runella rosea. Classification (GTDB taxonomy): domain Bacteria; phylum Bacteroidota; class Bacteroidia; order Cytophagales; family Spirosomataceae; genus Runella; species Runella rosea. Next base: position 6,770,917 of record NZ_CP030850.1, on the reverse strand, counting down.
ATTTCACCACTCGGGGTAAGGATACTGTCGGGCAAATAATTACGTCCGTCGGTCATTAACCGTAAATCAAACGTATGAACCATCGTTTTGGCAAGTTCTGATTCATACGGGTCAATCACCGAAATATAAAGGCCAATCATTACAATCAGAATCAACAACGAACCAACAAGTGTATAAAGGAAAAACTTGATGGAAGCGTATTCACGGCGCGGCCCTCCCCACAATCCAATCAGGAAATACATGGGTAGAAGCATGAATTCAAAAAACAGAAAAAACAAAAAGAAATCCAACGCCAAAAAGCACCCCATGATGCTGGTAGTCAGCAGCAGGTACAGCGAATAATAGGCTTTTTCGCGTTTAGCGATTGAAAATGAAGAAAAAACGCCCACCATCATCACAACGGATGAAAGCATAATTAAGGGTAGACTGATGCCATCAACGCCTAAAATAAAATCAATAGAAACCGTCCCCAAACTTCCCATCGAAAGCGTAATCCAGTCGGCTTTTTCCACCATTTGAAAATCGGCGGTTTGGGTTGAAAAAAAGTAATACACGACGGCAGAAACCACTACTTGACACGCACAGAAAAAAACGGCAATCCATTTGAAAGCCTCTTTTTGGGAGTTGGGGAGCAATGCAATCACCACCGACCCAACGAGCGGATGAAAAGTAAGAAACGAGAGTAGATGAGGAATCATAATAGTACGTTAGCCAAAACCCAAAAGCGATATTTGTTGCCGATGGCCTTAAAAAAACAAAAAAATCATTAGTAAAACACCCAAAAGCATTACCACAAAATAGGATTGTACACGCCCATTTTGCAAATTTCGAATCCTGCTTCCTGCAAAACCCGCGAGCCAAGCCAAAGCGTTTACAACGCCGTCCACGACCAATTTGTCAAAGCGTCCTATGGCATGGGCGCCAATCACGGTCACATAACCCACTCCATTGACAATTACATCAACAATCTGGCGATCCATTCTATACGTCCAGTACGCTATTTTCTGTAAAGGTGCAATCAGAAACACATGCCGATCTGTTTCGTCAGCGTGTTCATTCAACCATTTCAATCCGTTCCGTATTTTCCCAAATAAAGAAGCGAACAACTTTGCAACAGCATTATGCATTCCTTGCAGCAACGTAATGAGGGAAGGCAATGGCCCCGCCGCCGTGGAATAAAAGCCACCTAACAGTCCGATGGCAACGACCAAAACTGACAGTAAAGCCACCATTCCGTGCCCCGTTTCGGCAGCCTCAACGGTAAACATCCTAAAGAACCACCCGTGGGCGGCATCGGCTGGGTTGAATGAAAACCAAATAAAAAAAGACAGAATTGCCAAAAGAATGACGGGGACTTTCATAAAAGAATCTGCATCATGCACGATTTGTTCGTGACGATATCCTCCTTGATTTTCACCGAAGAAAACCTGTTTCCACTGTCTAATTACGTAAAAAGCGGTAAGCCCTGCCGAAATTAAGCCCATCACTGGAATAGCATAAGCAATGCCTCCTGTATGTTTGGCCCACTCAAAAGCCCCAATCAAAATGGCATCTTTGGAAAGAAACCCTGAAAAAAACGGCAAACCAGCCAGCGCTGCGGCACAAATTGTATAGGCCCAAAAAGTAACGGGCATTTTTTGTCGGAGTCCGCCCATTTGGCGCGTATCTTGGGTATGAACGGCATGGATGATAATGCCAGCGCACAAAAACAAACCCGCTTTAAAAAAAGCATGGGTCAATAAATGAAACAAAGCGGCTTCTTTGGCTCCCACGCCCATTCCCATCACCATCAGGCCTAGTTGAGATACCGTTGAATACGCCAATAACTTTTTTATATCCGTCTGAAAAATAGCTTTATAAGCGCCTAAAAGCATGGTTAGGGTGCCGATGATGGCCACAACAATCAGCGCATCTGGCGTCAGAAACGGATGAATACGTCCCAGTAAAAAAATACCAGCGGCCACCATCGTTGCAGCATGAATCAGGGCCGAAACGGGCGTTGGCCCCTCCATTGCGTCTGGCAACCAATCAGAAAGGGGAAATTGGGCTGATTTGCCAATGGCCCCACAAAATAAAAATACGCCTATGGCCGTAAAAAATACGGAGGAGCCTCCTGAAAGAACGCCATCCCGATGGTTTAAAACAGAAAACTCCGTTGTTCCAAATTGCCAAAACACCAACAGAATCCCAATCAAGAAGCCCGCATCACCGATACGGTTCAACAAAAATGCTTTTTTTGCCGCCCAAACCGCCCGTGGTCGCTCGTACCAAAAACCAATAAGTAAATAAGAAGAAAGACCCACCAATTCCCAAAATACGTACATTAGCAACAGACTGCCCGCCAACACAATTCCCAACATTGAAAAAACGAAGAGTTGTAAAAAAGCAAAGTACCTCCAACGCGCGGGCTCATCGTGCAAATAACTTATTGAGAACAATTGAACTAAAACCGCGACAAAATGCACCACAACCAGCATCATAAGGGTTTGATTGTCCACCAAAAAGGAAAGCATGATGGGCTTACCGTTCATAGAAAACCATTCGACCAAATAAACCTGAGATTGATTGAGTGCTTGATTAAATACCCCTAACGAACCACCTAAACCCATAAGAGTGAGGGCGATACCAACGTATCCAGCCCAATTATTAGCCCGTTTTCGAAAAGAGAACAAACCAATAAAACCAAGAAAAGGGAAGACAAGAAGTAAAATTAAATAAAGAGACATTCGGGTTGAGGCAAAACCTTTTCGGCAAATATCAGGCAAATCGGGTGTTTTTACAAAAAAGGGCGGCAAGGATTACACTCCGAAGCCTGCTTTTATTTAATCCGTCGCTCTTTTGATTCCTTCAATAATCAAATCGGGGTCGCTCCAAGGAACAAAGTGATTCATGTTTTCTTTCCAAATCGTAGTCACTTTCACGTGCGGCAGCTGACGCTTGATAAACTTTGCATTATCTGGCGCTACTAGCACATCCTTTCCCCCTTGCACCACCACTACAGGACAACGGATTTTTCCCCAGTGAGGGGCCATTTTTTTTAGTTCCTTTTCTAAGGGCAACAATTCATCATTGCTGCTTCTAAAAAAAGACGGGATTGCCCAGCGCAATGGCGTGTATCTCAATGGATATCGATACCAGTTGGAAGGCTCCAAGGCGGGGTCGACCGAGCCTGCCACAATGACCAGCGATTTGATGTACTGAGGATACATAATGGCGGCTTCTGCGATTACGGGGCCGCCATATGAATGCCCCACTAAAATAATGGGTTGCGATTGACGTTTTAAGATGGGCAACAAAGCTTCCGCTTGATTTGATAATTCATCTTCTGCCCCTTCTGCTTGTGACTCCCCAAAACCTGGTCGATCTACCGCCAATAAATGGTAATGGGCCAATAAAAAGGTATCTTTCAAAAAAGATTTAAAGTTGTCCCAAGAACCTGGAGAACCATGAACAAATAAAATCGGCTGTCGCGATGAATCACCCACCTCAATATAATGTAACTCCCGACCCAATGCCTGATAGAAATGGCGTTTGGGCTGATAACGGCTTTGGGAAAAATAGCTATTTATCTCCTTGTCAGTCATTCGACCAGTAAGACAGGACGACACTACCACCGCCAACCCGTACAAAGAGCCAATGATGAGGAGCATTTTTCGGTATTTCATGGGTATTTTTAATGGAGTTGTCTATGCGATAACTTATTTTTCATTTATTTAGTTAAAATTGAACAAAAGAATATGGAATTCTCGTACGTATTCCGATGATTTACTGCGGAAAAAACATACTATCAACGCTTATATTTAGCCTCATTTTGTTAGAAGCAGTGGGGCAGAGAGTTCCATTGGATAGTATTTCAAAAATTCGCATTGATGCTCCCACCGCCAAAGACACCGCTTTTGGCATCAAGGCCAAAAAAGTAGTTCCCAAAACCATCTATAATTTTCTCTTTCGGGATATTTATAACAGTACTACTTCAGGAAATACCATCAGCGAAATTGAAGAAAACCCCCATAAAGTATTTGAAGGACGCTGGATTCGAAAGATTTACGTACACAGTGCAGATGTGTTTGGTTACAGCGTCTACGATACACTTCGCGGGCCTGACAACTGGCTCGACCGTACTGGCAACCGATTTCATCGCAGTACCCGAGAATGGGTGATCCGAGACAATTTTCTGTTTTTTGAAGAAGGAGATCTTATTGAACCCGAAAAAATCAAGGACAACGAACGCTACTTACGACAGCAGGGGATATTCCATGACGTGCGCATCGTCATTATTCCCTACAAAAATGCAAAAGACGCCGTCGAAGTCCACGTGTATACGCAGGATGTTTGGTCGCTTTTGCCCGATGGGTCGGCCTCGGGGCTGAATAATTTTTCTATCGGCTTAGAGCAACGAAATTTTCAGGGACTTGGCCATTCATTAAAAAATTCGATTGCTTATAATGCCAACGAACCACGTCAACGATTGGAATACTCGGGTAGATACATCATTCCCTCCTACCGAAAAACGTTCATTACAGGTCAGGGAATCCTGAACCTCCAACGCGACCAAAAACAACTAGGCTTTAAAGTATTTAGGCCTTTTTTGACCCCCGAAATGAAATATGCGGGCTCAATCGAAGCTGGATACAACGATTTACGCCTTTTTGAATTCACCACCGACACCCTCACGGGGCGTTCGGTCCGGAATTACTTCTGGTCGCAGTATGTGTTATTTGATGCATGGGTTGGACGTTCGTTTAAGATTTTTTTTGGCAATGACCAACTCCGCGAACGCGCTCGATTTGTGGTAGCCTTGCGTCATTCGCGCCAAACATTTTACAACCGAGGGAAGGCCGTCACCGACAGTACCAATCAACTTTTCCAGAATACACGCCCCACCCTATTCAGTTTTGGATTCTCCAACCGCCGCTACAAACGGGATTTACTTATTTATGGCTTTGGTCGAACAGAAGACGTACCGCTGGGCGAAATGGCAGCTTTTATCTATGGCAGCGACCCCGCCGAGTTAGGCACCCGAAAGTACGTTGGCCTGAAGTTTTCTAAGGCTCGGTACATGAAGGCGGGCTATTTATACAGTTTGGTTAATCTGGGCACCTATTTTAAAGGCGGAACCACAGAGCAGGGGGTTTTCAGTACCGAAAACAACTACTTTACACCGTTACACAACTTGGGGCAACGTTGGTACGCCCGGCATTTTCTAAATGTAAAATTTGGTTGGGGCTTCAATCGTTTCCAAAATGAATATTTCAATATCAGTGGAAATGAAGGGATTCAGGGAATAAGCAGCGACGAGCTGCGGGGCACGCGCAAATTGGTCGTTGGCGTAGAAAGTGTCTTTTTTAGTCCTATCAATTTTTTAGGATTTCGGATGGCTCCCTTCGTATTTTCAAACCTCGGTTGGACTTCTTTTAAAGGAGAGCCTCTTCTTACCACCCGTCCTTTTCATGGATATGGCATCGGTTTCAGGTTCCGAAACGAAAATCTTACATTTAATACCTTTCAAGTTCGGCTAAGTATTTATTCAGGCATCCCTGATATTGGACAGCCATTTAGGGCTGGTTTTGAGGGAGTTACTCCACTTCGACTCAAAGATTTCGACATTTCTGCGCCCGAAATAATTCCTTTCAGATAATTTTTTTCAATAAATGTATTGACATATAATGTAAATACATTTATATTTGCAGTGTCAAATTTGAAAAAAGGATTTATGTCTATTGAAACCGACATCAAACAGAGTAAGTTCAGAAATGCTTACCACAAAATGGCGCTCAACTTGATTTATACGACCAGTTGGTTGAGCAATGGTCAGGCTGCTCTCTTGAAACCGTATGATTTAACGACGCAACAGTACAATGTATTGCGCATTTTAAGAGGTCAGCACCCAAATCCAGTCAGAGTGAATGATATTATTGAGCGGATGCTTGACAAAATGTCAAACGCATCACGTTTAGTAGACAAACTCTTGGCCAAAGGATTGGTAAAGCGCACCGAATGCCCGCGTGACCGCCGTGCTGTTGATGTGGTCATTACCGACGATGGCATGAAAATTCTGGCGGAATTGGACGCCATGCAGGGAGATTGGGAAAACACCCTTCTGAATGTTACGGAAGAAGAAGCAAATCTGCTAAGTGACATTTTGGATAAGCTTCGCGGTTCTGTTTAATTTTCCAAAACAGAACGGTCATTAAAGTATTTTATTAAAACTATATAAAATCCATCAACACAAACGTCTTTTAACTTAATTTTTTAAACTTTTAAATACCACGAAGTAAAATGAAAACGATCAAAATGTTTGCAAGTGTATTAGTAGCCGGTATGATGATGATTAATTCGGCAGTTGCAACGGAAAAAACAGCCTCTAAAAAAGCCGTTTCGTACAAAGTAGACGCTTCTAAAAGCGTCGTAAAATGGCACGCTAAAAAAGTAACAGGCGAGCACAACGGAACCGTAAATTTGGCTAACGGCGCATTGACCGTTGATGGCACTAAAATCACTGGAGGTTCTTTTGAAATCGATATGACAAGCATCAAATGTGCAGATCTTACCGATGCTGGTTACAACGCTAAATTGGTAGGACACCTTAAGTCTGATGATTTCTTCTCGGCAGAAAAACACCCTAAAGCAACCTTCAAAATCACCAAAGTAGAAGGTTCGGGCGCTAATTACACTTTGACTGGCGACATGACCATCAAAGGAATTACCCAAAGCATCTCTTTCCCTGCTACCGTGAAAGCTGACGCTAAAGGAGTAACCGCTAATGCAAAAATCACGCTTGACCGCACAAAATGGGATATTCGTTATGGTTCAAAATCATTTATCCCTAACATCGGCGACAAAGCTATTTACGATGATTTCGCCATTGATTTGACACTGGCTGCCGTAAAATAATTGCTTCAAAAGCACATTTCGTACTTCTTCAAAACCCCGTTCTTCAATGAGCGGGGTTTTGTTTGTTTCAAACGTACTATTTTTTCGGGATAGGCGTTATTTAATCAAGAAATGCAATCCGCCTTTACCGCTAACTGCACACTTCATGAAAAGCTTATTCTGCCTATTAACAGCCCTTTCAACTTTTTCTTACGCTCAAGCCCAAACTTCACCCGCAACGGAGGAAGAGGACGACGATTTTGTGTGCCATTATTTTGGCTACAAACAACTCCAAACACCCAAAGAAATTTGCAATTACCTAAGCTTTCGTTCTAATCAACACGCCGAGGAGGTAGTGGATCAGATTTTGAGGCAAGTAGGTCTGCTACGAAACTTTGTAGTGGTAGAGTGCCCCAATACCGAAAACTGCTTTGCAACGGTGGTGGATGGACAGCGGTACATTGTGTATGATGGTGCTTTTATGAAACGCGTCGAGAATGTCACGCAAACCGACTGGTCGGCCATCAGTATTGTAGCCCACGAAATCGGCCATCATTTGCAGGGGCATACCATCGACGGCAAAGGTAGTCGCCCCCAAAAAGAATTGGAGGCAGACCGCTTCTCTGGCTTTGTCATGCAGCGCCTTGGGGCTTCGCTTGAAGAGGCTTTGGTAGCCATCAAAACCCTCGGCGACGACAAGCCTACGTATTCTCACCCTGCGAAGGCAACCCGCGTAGAAGCCATACGCCAAGGATGGGTAGATGCCGCTGGGATACTGTCAAACGCTCAAAAACCAAACTCCTCTGGTCCACAGATTTCGAATCGTACTCCGCAGTCTACGGTACCTGCCACACCCTCCCGCCCAGTGGCAGTCTCAGCCACTCCCGAAGAACCCGAAGATGAAAATGTAGGATGCGTGGCTGGAAATTGTGATAATGGACTAGGAATTTATGTGCACGAAAGTGGCGAACGCTACGAAGGTGACTTTCGGTACGGTAAACGCCACGGTACGGGTGTTCAGTACTATCCAGAAGGTAAAATGAAATACAAGGGAGATTTTCGAACCGACCAACGCACGGGATACGGAGCCTACTATTTCCCCAACGGCGATAAATACGTGGGGTTGTTTCAAAACAACCTTCCCCACGGCAAAGGCACTTACTACTACGCCGATGGAGATCGTTTTGTGGGAATTTACGAAAATGGCAAACGCAACGGCCAAGGCGCTTTCTATCACCGCGACGGACGACGGGAGGCGGGGGTTTATTCGGAAGATGCTCGGGTAAAATAATGTGCTGTTTTCTTCCTCCGCATTTTCTTAATTTGCGGCAGATTATACGTTCATCATGGATTTTGGGAAAGTAGACGATATTTCAAAAGTTAATTTCAACTTACCGCCCGACCACCCTTTTACTGGTCAGGTGCTACCTTCTTTTAAAACCTCTGAACCACCACGTTGTTATATCGGCCCTCCCATTTGGGCCAATAAAGAATGGGTCGGGAAAATATACCCTACGACGGCGAAAGAAAAGGATTTTTTATACCACTATACCCGTCAGTTCAACACGATTGAACTAAACGTTACGCATTATCAAATTCCCTCGGAAACCACCATTCAGCGTTGGGTAGACGCGGCGGCTCCGGGTTTTCGTTTTTGCCCCAAATGGCCCCAATCCATCAGTCATGAGTACCAACTCAAAGGTTGTGAACACTTGAGTCAGGAGTTTACCTCATCTGTTTTAGGGCTGGGAGAGCATCTAGGTACAACCTTTTTACAGCTTGGTCCCGCTTTTGATACGTCTCAATTTCACACTTTATCCGCTTTTTTAAAGCAACTTCCACCCAATTTTCCCATTTCGGTTGAGTTTCGTCACCCCGATTGGTTTTCAAATGAATCTATTTGGCAAAAAACCATCGAAATGCTCCATAAACTGGGCATGGGTACTGTGATGTCGGACGTTGCGGGCCGTCGGGATGCGTTGCACATGAGCCTTACTTCTCCCACCCTGACCCTGCGTTTTGTAGGCAATGAACTACACCCAACCGATTTTACGCGGGTCGACGCCTGGGTACAGCGCCTAAAGGGCTGGTATGCTCAAGGCCTCCAAACAGCTTATATTTTTGTCCACTGCGGCGAAAACATCAACGCCCCCGAATTGACCAAGTACTGGGTCGAGCAACTAAACCTTCACTGCGGGCTATCGCTCCAACCTCCTCACATCCGCCCCAAAGTAATCCAAGGTTCGCTTTTTTAAGAAGACCTAAAGCTCGATTCTGCTGTTTACAAAGCCTTTATCCTCCTCCGTGTAAAAAAAAGCGTACTCAACGCAACCGGAAACGGTTTAAACTCGTAAATGCCTGTACAAACATATTCTTATCACAAAACAAACTTTTGGGTTAACATGAAACAGACAACCATGAAAAGAGGGCAATTCCTGCGCGAATTAGGGCTTAGCAGCAGTGCACTGATGGCTTTTTATTGCTTAGGTACAACCATGACCGCCTGCTCTTCGGGCAGTGATGACCCTACTCCAACTCCGACAACCCCGACAACCTCTGCCGGTTTGACTGGCAACGCTGATTTGAGTAAAGGAGCAATTAATTTCACCTTAAACTTAACGAGCACCGACTTCGCCACCCTTAAAACAGTAGGTAACTTTGTAACGGTAGGAAGCGTAATCGTAGCCAATGCCAAAGGAACCATGGTTGCCCTGTCAAAAGCCTGTACCCATGAAGGAACAACCGTAGGCTACCGCTCGGCACAAAACGACTTCTTTTGCAGCAATCACGGGTCAGAATTTAGCACGACGGGTGCCGTAGAAATGGGCCCCGCAACCAAAGCTTTGACGGTCTATTCGGCCAAATTAAGCACCGATGGTAATACATTGACCGTTAGCGCTTAAACGATTCATTTCTATCATTGCGTTCCCCAAAAAACAAGTAAAGACCCTAACTAAATGTGTATGAAAGCACTTGCTTCAGTAGTTACCGCGTTGTTGTTGATGAGTACAATTGACGTAAAAGCGCAGGAAGATTTAACAAAAATGCTCGAAGAAAACGAGCCTAAAACAACGGATTATACAACGGCCACTTTCAAAGGGACGCGTATTATCAACGGGCATTCTGTGGAAACCGTCAAGAAAAATCACTTGGACTTTATCATTCATCACCGTTTTGACCGTCTGAACTCAGGGGCATACAATCTTTTCGGACTTGATTATTCCACCATTCGTTTGGGATTTGAATACGGTTTGACCGATAATGTAACGATTGGTTTTGGGCGAAGCAGTGTTCAGAAAACCTTTGATTTTTTGGCCAAAGCCAAGCTTCTTCGACAGTCGACGGGTACTCGAAACATGCCCTTCTCAGTAACAGCATTTGCGAGTACGGTCATTGAAACACTGGATAAAGACCTTTCGACCCAAGACAAAACGTCTTATTGCACTCAACTTTTGATTGCCCGTAAGTTTAGCGAACGCTTGTCGTTGCAGCTCAATCCCACGTTTTTGTACCGCAACCGCGTGGCGACTGCCGCGCAAGAACGGGCACTTTTTGCGTTAGGATTTGGCGGGAGAATGAAACTCAACAAACGTTTGTCTTTGAATGCGGAGTATTATTGGGCATTTCGTGAAAAAGACCTCGAAAATGCCCTTGGCGACCCGTACGGCAATTCGCTCGCAATCGGTGTAGACATTGAGACGGGTGGCCACGTGTTTCAACTACACTTCACCAATTCCTCGGGCATGGTCGAAAAGCAATTTATCGGAGATACTTCGGGTAGTTGGGGCAAAGGAGACATTCGCTGGGGTTTCAACGTTTCAAGAACGTTCAGTTTTGACAAACGCGCCAAAGGAATGATGAAATAGCTTTTTTTCTTTACTTAATGGGTTAAACTTACTATGCCATGAAAACAATCATCATCATTTTATCCATTTCTTTCGCGTCGCTTGGCTACCTAAATGCTCAGAATTTGTATTCAACGAGCAACGGGGAAACGAGTTTTTTCTCGGAAACACCCGTTGAAAACATTGCGGCAGTGAACAAATTCGGGCAAGCGATTCTCAACACTTCCACCAACGACATTGTGGTGCAGATGAACATGAAACAGTTTGATTTTCCGAACAAACTCATGCAGGAGCATTTCAATGAAAACTACATTGAATCGGCCAAATACCCCAAGGCGGTCTTTAAAGGAAAAATCAACGAAAAGATTGATTTCACCAAAAACGGCACCTACGACATCTCCGCCACTGGCGATTTCAACCTCCACGGGGTGTCTAAACCACGGACATTTAAAGGTAAAATCACCGTTGCACAGGGCTCAATCGGGCTTACGACAGATTTTGAAGTGGCCTTGACCGAGCACAACATTGAAGTACCAAAGGTGGTCTTTATGAAGATTGCACAGACGATTCAAGTGAAGAATAAGTACAGTCTCGCCCCCTACGTTAGTAAAAAATAGGATGTATACAGTGTTTGCAATTCTTGAAAGTACAGTATAGTTTTGGGCGGATATTCTTTGATGAGTGGTAGATATATCTACTGCTCATTTTTTTTCTCAATCATCATTTTTCCACTATTATGCAAAAAGTAAAGTTTTCACTCGTTTTAGCAGCGGTTACGCTGATGTTGACTTGTGGCTTCGTTCAGAAAAAAGGTAAATGGCAAAACCTTTTCAACGGTAAGGATTTCAGCGGCTGGCACGCTTATAACAAGCAAGGACAACCTATTTCTGACAAATGGCAAATTGAAGATGGCGCCATGGTCTTGACCGGAAGAGGCGGTGGTGACCTTGTCACCGATGCTGAATTCGAGAATTTTGAGTTGGAAATGGAGTGGAAAATCTCCGAAAAAGGAAATAGCGGCGTGATGTGGGGCGTGGTAGAAGATAAAAAATACTGCTGTCCTTATAGTACTGGCCCCGAAATGCAGGTACTCGACGATGCCAAGCACCCAGATGCACTTGCTGGCAAAAATGGCAACCACAAAGCGGGTTCGTTATATGACATGATTCCTCCAGCTGATTTCAGTGCCGTAAAACCTGCGGGCGAATGGAATAAAGCCAAAATGAAAATTGACAAAGGCCAAGGTACTTTCTGGTTGAACGGTAAGCAGATGGTAACGTTTCCCACCAAAGGACCAGAATGGGACAAACTCGTAGCCAATAGCAAATTCAAAACGTGGGAAGGTTTCGCAAAATTTGCGAAAGGAAAAATAGCGATTCAGGACCACGGCGATAAAGTGTGGTTCCGTAATATTCGTATTCGCGAGTTGTAGAAATTTGACGCCGTAAAAAAACGAGTCCATCGTTCGTAGTGAAAACTATAAACGATGGACTTATTTTTTATCCCTGAAGCAGTTCTTCCGAAACGCCAATCATGGAGAAACCTCCGTCGTGGAAAAGATTTTGCATGGTCACCATGCGGGTATAATCAGAAAACATCATCACCACATAATTGGCGCAATCGTCAGCTGAAGCATTGCCAAGGGGAGACATTTTTTCTGCGAAATCATAAAATTTATCAAAGCCGCCAATTCCTGACCCTGCCGTAGTTTTGGTAGGTGATTGAGAAACGGTATTGACCCGTACATTTTTTGCTTTACCATAACGGTACCCGTAGCTGCGGGCAATCGACTCAAGCATGGCTTTTGCCTCCGCCATATCGGTATAAAAAGGAAACGTCCGTTGTGCTGCCATGTACGACAAGGCCACTACGCTACCCCATTCGTTGATGGCATCCATTTTTTCGGCTACCTGCAAAAATTTATGAAACGATAACGCCGATACATCAATACTTTTCAGAAACCAATCGTAATTCAAATCTCCGTACGGGCGTCCCTTACGGATGTTTGGCGACATACCAATGGAGTGAAGCACAAAGTCTACTTTCCCCCCCAATACATCAATGGATTTGGTGTAAAGGTTTTCGATTTCTTCAATGGAAGTAGCATCTGCGGGGATAATTTCGGCCTCACAGGCATCCGCCAATTTATTAATTTCGCCCATCCGCATTGCAATAGGGGCGTTTGTCAGCGTGAAAGTTGCACCTTCGGCTTTCGCTTTCATTGCTACTTTCCACGCGATTGAGTTTTCATCAAGCGCACCCGAAATGATGCCGCGTTTCCCTTGTAAAATTCCGTTTGCCATTTTTTTGTTTTAGAGTTAGGGGCTAAGAGGTAAAAAGTCAGGCTCAATTCTCTCAATCCTTTCCTCTTTTTTCTTAACCAGAACCAAGCGACAAAGTAACGAATTTTTGCGCAAATAGCCTTCATTTTATCACTCAGGAATATACCCCCTATCCATCAAATCACGGAGTGGATTGGTTAACAAATAAGTCGTGCCATTTTGTAAAAAATAGCTTTGATCGGCAATGTCCAAAACGTCTCGGTAAAGGTGATCGGTGATGAGGATTCCTTTTTGGGCCTTTTGGGACGTAATCAGCCATTTCAACTCCTCCACATAAATGGGTGAAAGGTGCGAAAAAGGCTCATCCAACAAAACGTATTGAACGGGTGAAAAAAGAATCAATAACGTTTCCCAAAACCGCCTCTCCCCGCCCGACAGTTCACCAAAACGCTTGTTTTTAACCACTTGCCATCTTTCACCGAAAGAATCATCCACCAGAGAATCATACCATTTAAACGTCTCCTGTACCCGCAGAGAGGGCGGCGTGAGGTGGTGTTGCGGCAAATACCGCACGAGGTGATGCTCTCGATAGGGAAATTCAACGAAACGCCCGTCCCAACGCACCGACTTAAATACGGGCTTCAAGGTCCCGAAAATGATTTGCAGTAAGCTTGATTTTCCACAACCATTCCTCCCTAAAATGGCCGTTACTTCGCCAAAGGGCATTTTCAGGTAAATGCTTTGCAGAATTTTTCGTTCGCCATAAGCAAGTTCAATGCTATCGGCTTCCAAACTTTTGAAGAATTTCATACGTGAATTAACCAATTGATGAATGCCAGCATGCTGAAAAACAACAAGATATCAAGGCAAAAAGCCCCCACAAAAAGGCGTAGAACGGAATGCCCCATGTTTTGGTAGAAAAGATATTTTTGACGCGAAAATGTGTACATAAAATACCAAACAACGCCAAAAGTGACTAATTTAAGCCAGAAAAGCGGCCCAAACAGCAGCCACAAGTCGTCGCCCAAAGGTACTTGAGCCATTAGCCACCCTCCCCACGAAACGGCATTCGTAAAAAACCAAAACTGACGATAAAAAAGCCAAACGGCAGAAAGCATAAAATTGAATTTTCGGCAAGCTACTCAGCAGTCTGACACGTTCCGAGCGCGTTAAGAAACTTTAAGGATTTTGGTTCCAAAAATTCGTGTAAACATATTCCCTTTCGTAAACCGATACCGCCATTTAACATAAACACCTCCGCCTCGCCCACCAAAACCGTACTTTTGTTTGTTATTCAACCAACCAAATCAAGTTACCCATCGTATTATAAGCAGAAGCACAAACCTCAGGTTCATTCTGACTTTACCCCTTAATTTCAAAATCACTTAATTACCCAATCGTTTATGTGGCAGTTCATTAAATATGTTTTCGCAACCATCGTCGGTTTATTCCTTTTCTCGTTACTGGGCTTCTTTTTGTTCATTGGTTTAGCGGCTGCGCTCGGCTCATCGGAAGAAAAAACCAACGTTGAGAAAAACTCTGTTCTTAAATTAAATTTAAACAATTCAATTCAGGAAGTTTCAGTCGACAACCCTTTTGCCGAGCTCACAGGCGGGCAAGGAGATGTCATTGGCCTGCTTGATATTAAATCTGCCTTGGCCAATGCCAAACTCGACCCCAACATCCAGGGCGTTTACTTGGACGTTCAATACCCGATGGTTGGCTGGGCCTCGGCCGAAGAAATTCGCGATGCCATCATTGATTTCAAGAAATCGAAGAAATTTGTGTACGCCTACGGGGAGGTAATGACCGAGAAAGCCTATTATTTGGCATCTGTTGCCGACAAAATATACCTCAACCCCGCTGGAGGAATGGAATGGAACGGACTGAGTGCCGAATATGATTTCTACAAAGGAACTCTTGACAAACTTGAGATAAAGCCGTTGGTGTTTCGGGTAGGTGAATATAAAAGCGCCGTGGAGCCTTTCTTCCGCGAAAACATGAGCGACGCCAGCAAGTTGCAGAATCAGGTTTTGATTAACACCATTTTTAACCACGCCGTTGAAAATATTGCTAAATCGCGGGGTATCTCTGCCGCTCAACTCAAAAATCTGGCTGATTCTTTATCCATAGATGCACCTCAAGATGCCCTCAAGTATAAGCTCATCACCCACGTGGGTTATTATGATGAAGTAGAAACTTCACTAAAAAATGAGCTGAAACTGAAGGAGGACGATAAAATCAAATTTGTTGGCCTTGGCAAATACATCAAAGCCGATAAACTCATAAAGGAAGGGCCATCTGACCGCAGAATTGCGGTCATTATCGGAGAAGGCGCCATTATGTCGGGCAAAAGCAACGACGGAAATATTGGCTCCGAAACCATCATGGAAGAACTTCGTAAGGCGCGCAAAGACAAAAAAGTAAAAGCGGTAGTCCTTAGAATTAACTCTCCAGGAGGCAGCGCCCTGGCGTCTGATGTTATGTGGCGCGAAGTGCAACTGACCCGTAAGGAAAAACCCGTGATTGCTTCCATGTCGGACGTAGCAGCCTCTGGCGGCTACTACATGGCGATGGGCTGCGATAAAATTGTAGCTCAACCCAACACGATTACTGGCTCTATTGGGGTGTTCAGCGTACTGTTCAACTTTGAAGATACCTTCCGCAATAAATTGGGTATTACCTTCGACCGCGTCAACACCAACGCCCACGCCGATTGGCCTTCGGTAACCCGTGACATGACTCCTTTTGAGAACAATCGTTTGCAAAAGAGCACCGAAAACATTTATGGCATTTTTACGCGCAAAGCCGCCGAAGGCCGTAAAATGCCACTTGCCAAACTTCAAACTTTGGCTTCAGGACGGGTTTGGTCGGGTAAGGAAGCCAAAGAAAATGGGCTAATTGACGAATTTGGTGGATTGGACAAAGCCATTCAGGTAGCCGCCAAAGCCGCTAAATTGAAAGACGGTGACTATCGTATCAAATACCCTGCGGAGAAAAATATGGTAGAACAGCTCATCAATAAATTCACTGGTGACGCCGAAGAGCAACTGATGCAACAAAAATTAGGTGATTTCGCTCCTTACCTCAAAGTCTTGAAGAAACTGCAACAAATGCAAGGCACCCAAGCCCGCTTGCCGTATGATATAGTGATCAAATAATCGCACACCTCTGTAATAAAAAATCCCCCGACAGATGAAATCGGGGGATTTTTTATGGCCAAAAACAAAAAAATCCCGCATATACGGGACTTTTTGGAGCGAAAGACGGGGTTCGAACCCGCGACCTCGACCTTGGCAAGGTCGCGCTCTACCAGCTGAGCTACTTTCGCGTTTTGGTGTTACCGTGAGGCGTCTGTCTCAAACGGGTTGCAAACATATTAAACCCATTTTTTTTTTCCAAATATTTGTTTAAAAAAGTTACGCTAATTGCCTGCAATGTCACCAAATTTTGTTTTCAATAGCGAGGAGTAAGTCAAATTAATATGGCAAACCTAAAAAAATCCAACGCTCTCCACAACTTTTGGTCTTGATCCCATGATCCCCTGTTTGTAAGTCAGAAAATAAAAAAGCCAAGCCTCAAGCTTGACTTTTCTGTGTGGGAGTTGAGGGATTCGAACCCCCGACCCTCTGCTTGTAAGGCAGATGCTCTGAACCAGCTGAGCTAAACTCCCTTCATGAAATTGAAGGACTACTACTAATTTATTCTTCTGTGTGGGAGTTGAGGGATTCGAACCCCCGACCCTCTGCTTGTAAGGCAGATGCTCTGAACCAGCTGAGCTAAACTCCCCTTTTGAACGCTTTCTGACTTGTTGTCCGCGTTTGGGAGTGCAAATATGGTGGCTTCAAAACACATTTCCAACTATTTTTTTTAGTTTTTTTACGCTTATTTTCAATCTCGCTGAGTCTCAGTGCAGTTATGAAACATAAAAAGTAAGTAAGCCTTCAATTAACTATGCATTCATTCGGGCAAATGATTATTTTCGGTAAACGGTCGTGGGCGCTGCTTGGGCTGCCGCGTAAATAGTTACATCGGCAATGGTAACGTGTGCTGGCGCATTGACCGCGTACAAAATTGTATCGGCAATATCTTCAGCACGCAGGGGGTCAAACCCTTCATAGACTTTAGCCGCCCGACCTTCATCCCCTTTGAATCGAACAAGCGAAAACTCTGTTTCAACCGCCCCAGGAGCAATGTTGGTTATTTTAATCCCGTGTTGGGTCAAATCAAGGCGCATCCCTTCGCTAATGGCTTCGACCGCTTTTTTGGAAGCACAGTAGACGGCTCCGTTGGCGTAGGTTTGCTTACCCGCCACCGAACTGATATTCACAATGTGGCCTTTGCCACGTTCAATCATTCCTGCAATCACCGCCTTTGATACGTACAAAAGTCCTTTCACATTTCCATCCATCATCGCGTCCCAATCACCAAAATCACCCTCCTGTATCGGCGACATGCCATGCGCATTGCCAGCATTATTAACCAAAATATCAATAGACTGAAAATGAGTGGGAAGGGAGGCAATGGCCTTCAATACATCAGCACTATCACGGACGTCAAAAAGGAGTGTGGTGGTTTTCACCTGCTTACCTAATGCATCTGCTAGTTCTGTTAATCGTTCCTGACGGCGACCACACAAAATTAAATTGATACCAGCATTCGCAAAGGCGACGGCGGTGGCTTTTCCAATGCCCGAGGTGGCACCAGTAATTAGAGCTATACGTGACATGAATATAATATTAAAAGTAGAAATTGATAAAGGCCAAAAATGGCCACAAACCATTTAAAATACAAATAGAAGCTTCGTTTATGGATACCTTAATCTTCGGCGGAAATGAGCAAGTCAATAATTGCGTTTAAAACATCCTTCGAAAAAGGCTGATGTAAGTAGGAAATTTTGTGGGAAGATGAGGCTGAAAGGATTATCTTTTCATTCGCATCAGCAATTAAAATAATGGGTATGTGTGTACCTCTTTTCTTTGTAAAAAATTCTCTTTGAGAGTAATGGCACACAATTAAATTAGGCCCTTCATTAAAGCCCTGAGCTAAACCTATTGAATCAACATCAGAAGAAAATAAAACCTTGAATCCTGATTCCTTGACCATTCCCTCAATGGTATCAATATCCTTCAGCTTCTCCTTTACTAAAAGGATTTTAGCATTCAACCTCCTCATTTTTCGGGTAAAGGGTAAAGTGGTAGCTTTTAAGTGCTCTGTATCAGGTGTAAAGATAAGTCATTCTTTGGATTATTTATATGTTACTACATCTGATTATGACGTAAAGGATAAAAAAAGCCCCTATCTTACAGAAGAAAGGGGCTTTTTAATAAAATGACAATAGCGACAAACAACCTTTATTTATTGGGCTGAGGCGTATAACGCAAATACGGCTTTACAATATTTAGCCCTTTCGTAAATTTCTTTTGGGCATCTTCGGTCGAAACCGCAGGAACCACAATTACATCCTCACCATCTTTCCAGTCGGCGGGCGTAGCCACCTGATAATTGGCCGTCAATTGCAACGAATCAATTACCCGAAGTATTTCATTAAAATTACGTCCCGTTGATGCAGGATATGTAAGCGTCAATTTTATTTTTTTATCGGGTCCAATCACAAATACTGAACGTACAGTGGCTTTCTCACTGGCATTGGGGTGAATCATGTCATACAACGTTGCCACGTTACGATCGCTGTCGGCTATGATCGGAAAGTTTACAACGGTGGAGTTCACTTCGTTGATATCCGGCACCCAACGATTGTGAGATTCTAAATCATCCACACTTACCGCAATAACTTTTACATTACGTTTTTCAAATTCTCCTTTTAGAAGAGCGGTTCTGCCCAATTCTGTGGTACAAACCGGCGTAAAATCAGCAGGGTGCGAAAAAAGAAGCCCCCACGAATCACCAAGCCATTGGTGAAAACTAACGTGACCTTGTGTTGTGTCTGCTTCGAAATCTGGAGCTACATCGCCTAATCTTAGTGACATGTTATTGGATGATTTTTGGTTAAACAATTATTTTTATCTAATTCCTATAGATTAAATATGTTAATTTTTTCTTTGATAAGCATCTGAGCAACTATCCATATTTATTCCGTACAAAAGGAATACAATGAGTAAATAGAATTTGTTCCACGTTTTTGTTTTTTAAACTAAACTTTAGTTATAAAGCGTTTTTATGACAAGTTTTACGGATATTTTTTAAAAAAATGCGTTGCAACAGGCTATATTGCCCTTTTTTATGCCTTTTAACATTCATTCAAGCCTACCTGTCGTTTGGTTCAGAGCACCATTCTGTGGTGCCAGAAGACACATTAAAACCTTACGCAGGGATATTTTCTAGGGTATTTGACATGCAAAAAGACTCCATTAAGCGCAGACCAAAGCTTACATATACACTTAATTGGGACGCCAGAAGCTCATTTGTTGACAAAAAATTGGTTAATATTTGGGGGGTAAATACGGGAATTTCTTTTGGAAGGAATCGAAATGAACTTACATTTGGATATTACTGGCTTACATTTAATTCTTTTTTAAGATTGATTGATTTACGAAAAAATGCCTCCCAACTCATCAATTTGGGATATTATACCAAAACAGATTTGTACTATTTTAACCTGATGTATTGGCCCAATATCATTGAAAACAACCGATGGCGTTTTAGTATTCCCGTAGAACTGGGCATTGGAGCCACCCAAAGCACCGCCAACAAGCTATTAAGCGACTTGTTTATTTGGCGCAGAAAAGACTTTTTCATGCCTGCCCAAATCGGCCTTTATGCCAAATGGAAAGCCACCCGCTGGGTTGGGTTAAGTGTACAGGGAGGATATCGGTACGCAATTTACCAGCAAAATTTACCCACAAATTATAACGGCGCTTATTATAGTTTTGGATTTACGTTGGAAAGTGCCCTGTTTAAGGATACATTTCATCTGGCAAAGCAATCGTTGAAAAAACGTAAGGCCAAAAAAGACAAACCCAAAGAACAATCCCTTTAAGTGAATATGAAAAAAATTGTTACGTTCGGTCAAATCATGATGCGGCTGTCGCCGCCGGGATTCACGCGCTTTGTACAAGCCCATCAGTTTGATATAACGTATGCTGGTGGCGAAGCCAATGTCGGGATTGCAACCGCCCAGTGGGGCGTGGAAGCAGTGCACGTAACACGTTTTCCCGATAACGATATGGGTCGTGCCGCCATCATGTACCTTCGCAAATATGGACTCAATACTTCCGAAATTCATTTTGGGGGCGACCGACTACCTGTTTATTACGTTGAAAACGGGGCCAATGCCCGGGCAAGTCAGGTAATCTACGACCGCATGAATGACTCTTTTTGTACGCTTGATGAGCGAGAATTTGACTGGGAGCGTATTCTTAAGGGGGCCGATTGGTTTCATTTTACGGGCATTACGCCCGCTTTGTCTAAAAGTGCCGCTCACGCCTGCCTACAAGCCGTTCGAACCGCGCGTAAATTGGGAGTAAAAGTGTCGGCAGATGTAAACTACCGCAAAGGACTCTGGCAATGGGGCAAGACGCCCAAAGAAGTAATGCCAGAATTGGTCGAGCACTGCGACCTGATTGTGTGTGGAAATTCCAACGCCGACGAATTGTTTGATATTTACCCCAAATCGGGCGACAAAAACGGCTGGGTCTCAACGATGAAACAAGTCATGGAACGCTTTCCAAACCTAAAATTGGCATTGGACACCAAACGGCAGTCCATCAGTGCATCGCACAATGAATTGAAAGGGAAGGCTTTTGACGGCCACACCTATTTCAAAACCATCACCCACGACCTCCACCACATCGTAGACCGAATCGGAAGCGGGGATGCATTCATTGCTGGTTTTCTGTTTGGCTACGATTATTTCAAGAGAGACTTGCAACGTACCCTTGATTTTGCCACTGCCGCCGCCGCACTAAAGCACACCATAGAGGGCGACTTCAATTTGGTAAGCGTAGATGAGATACAACGATTGGCAACGGGAGATACATCAGGGAAGTTATCAAGATAATTGACTTGTTGTTTAGTTATATATAAGTTTTTTCTATAAAAAGGTTTGATATATATATAATTAAAACTAATTTCGTAGTTAATGAGTCAATAACCCTAATTAGCCATGAAACTCATCTACGGAACACTGTTTTTTTTGAGCCTCTTTTCTGCTTCAGCCCAAATCAACATCATGCATTTTGCCGAAGCGGCAAAGAAAGGTTTTACGTATCGGAAGTTAGATAGTTTATACCGTGGACAACGACTATTTTATGAGGGTACGCGGGAAGAATATGTAAAAGAAGAAAACGCGCTTCTTCGTCGAAAAAGCCAAATTGCCCGTAAAATTTTTGGCATTCGGACCGACCCTGCCGCTATTACGTACCATCTTTACACTGGTAAAACCGGTAAGTTTGAATATCTTTTGTACGAAATACGCGGTAGAATTTCGCCCCAATCGGAAAAAGAGCTCATTGACTCTCTCCGAATATTACTTGATAATTACCGTTTTGGCGTCAAAATCGTTTCTTCGCATGTATCCTCCCATTTCCTAAACCTGGGGCTTATCCGAACGATTCCAAAAGGCGACAGCGTCATCAGCAGCTTGGAAGCCGCCCTGTCGACTACCCGCCCCGATACCGTCAAGATTTTGGCCCTAAACCAATTGGAACTCACGAAGGTGCCTGACGTTATTTATCGATTCTCCAATATGAAGGAGCTAAATCTAAGTTTTAACGAACTGAAAAACGTTTCTATTGACATAACCCGCCTTCCAAAATTACAACAGATTTGGCTCAACAGTAATCAATTGACAGACGGCAAGTTACAGCTCCCTAAAAACAAAACCCTACGGATTTTAAACATACAAGGGAATCAATTTACGAACATCCCAGCGGCTGTAAAAAACTGCCGACGACTCAAAAGTTTGTGGATGGGTTACAACAATCTCACGGCGCTTAATAATCGGAGTTTTACTAAAATGCGGCGTTTACAGGACATCAATCTATATTCTTGTGGACTTAAATCTATCCCCAAAGGTATTGTAAAAATGCGACGGCTGGAGGTATTAGACGTTTATTACAATGAACTCTCTACCCTGCCTTCTTCCTTGAGTCGGATGCGAAAATTGCAACAACTGGCCCTTTCTCACAACCAACTCACCCAACTACCCAACAATCTGGGGAAATTAAAAAACCTCCAAACCCTCTATATGCACCATAATCGGCTCGCCCAACTTCCCAACAGCATTGGAAAACTTAAATCATTGCAAATTTTGGACATTGGTTACAATCAGTTCAGCACCCTGCCCAACCAAATTGCGTATTTGCAACGTGTTGAAGAGATTGATATGAGCTATAACAATCTGAGTGAGGTACCTGCTCCCATTCCCCACCTGCGTCAGCTCAAAAAGGTTTATTTACGTGAAAACCCTGTAGCTCAGGACCTACAGCTTCGCGAACGCTCCAAGTCTATCGTACAAGTATTGGAAGGCAATGACATTCAAGTTTCTTATTGAATATTTTTTTTAAATCCAACTTGCAAATGTCATATCAGACCCGCATCTTTGCATTCCCGTTTGAGAGGTACAGCATGTAAAGATGTTTTATCCACTCAAAAAAGACAGGAAATTGACATATGGGGGATTAGCTCAGTTGGCTAGAGCGCTTGCATGGCATGCAAGAGGTCATCGGTTCGAATCCGATATTCTCCACACAAGAAAGGCTTACGAATTAGTTCATAAGCCTTTTTTTAACATTTTGGACTTATTCTGACCTAATCTGGGAAATGAGTATTTGATCATGAAACATTAATAATCAAACACTATTTGCCGAAGTCCACTAAAGACTAATGTTTCCTAGCAAGCCTTCAAAGTCTCCAATCCACCACTTCGCACTTTAAAGCTGTTTTAGGTTGAAAAATCGCTCAACAGCTCGGCTGTCTTTGACATCAACCTGACCCGTACGCAGCGCACCCATTACCGAATGAGTGGGTTCAATCAGAATGATTTTTACGTCAAATCTGTAATTTATAAATAGATTTGTCTCTAATGGCGTCGTTAATTTTGCCATTATCTGAACTTTGTCAGTTTGCGGACGAACAACCGACTCAATCACGCTTGGGGTATCGCTCACTCCTACATTGAGATAGTTGGCCCGAATCGTGTTTAAAGTCCACGCGTTGAGTTGGTCCCGAAGGTAAACCAACACCACCCCTTTATCCGCGATTGCAGCGTAGTTTTGTGGACTATATGTCCGAAAACTATTGTAAGTGAACAGTTTAGTAGTGGCATCATAATTTGGAGTACCTAGTGCATTAAACTGCTGGTTGGAGTAAATGAAACTCCGAGCATTTACCGTGCCTGAATCTCCCTTGGGACCTTGCGACCCAGTATCTCCCTTGGGACCTTGCGACCCAGGATCCCCTTTCGGGCCAGGCGCTCCTTCGGTATTACAAGCTGAAAGGCCAATAAGGCCCATTAGAAATAACATTGCAATTGTTTTCATGGAAAGCTGTGTATTTTAATTGTACAACATTTAAGTCCTTCTGAATCATCATTACGCTAAATGATAGTTCGTAAAAGACAATGTAAAACTAGTACAGCTTCCCGTGGTGCTGAATTGCTTACAGCATGAATTGCTGTTTTTACACCTTGAAGTGTCGATTATCAAACGGTAATCGGAAAAGTCCCTGACACTCGTTCGACAGCGCAAAGAGGTAATAAAGAAATAAAAAGGGTAGATTTATAACAAGATCATCACAGTACTTTCTCACACATACTGGTTATATCTCGCTGATTTAAAGCCCACTAAAAATCAAGCTAAAACTCAATCTTCCACTTCCAGAATCCCTCCCTTGAGATGAAAAATTTGTTTCTCCTGAAACGCCTCTGCCCGAGAATAATCTTTGGCCGCTACGCGAGAGCGGGTTCCGTTGGTACAAACTACGATTAGGGTTTGATAAGGAAATAATTCGGAGCGACGTTCTCGAATATCTGCAAGGGGAATATTGGTGCCGCCAATGCTGAATTCTTCAAACTCCCAAGGCTCCCGCACATCCACAATGATACTCCCTGGTTGGGCAGCCATAGCTTCAGCTTCTTGGAGCGTTATATCATGATAAGTATTCAAAAAGATTATTTCCCGTTAAGTTGTTTCATCCATTGAACAGTTTCCGTAAGGATCTCTGGGTTAAAATGGCGCCGAGCATACTCCATATACCGCCCAGATTTTTGCAATTGAGCCGCTTCAACAAAAGAAGTTACTTTAATAAAATGCTGATCAGTGCCTTTCAATTGCCTAAACATCCCCAACTCAGGACGTACCTCATTAACAATTCGGGCAATACTTTGCGCCGATTCTGGGCTGATAGCTTCACTATCAAACTCACCGTGAATAGCCAAAGTAGGCACTGCTGCCTGTGCCCACGCCTGCGTGAGATTTTGCTGCTGAAGTTCGGTAAAATACGCTGACGAACGTCCAAAAAAAGTACCTCTATGGTAGGCGAGTGGATTTTCTTTGGATGTAAGTATGGCCTCAAAATCAGGCTCTTGAAGCAACTCCGTAGGCGTTTTTGCCTGTACCAACCATTCGTACAACAATGGTATCATCATTCGGGTATTAGCTTCGATAGATTGATATGATTCCTGATACAATAATGGCTTTTGGCGGTATACATCAATCATGTGTTCAAACCACGGCTTTACGACGGTTCCGTATGTTATGATACCCAGCGGTTTAGATCCCGATTGGGCCGCCAGTAATGGAGCCAGTACTCCACCCAATGCATGCCCAAAAAGAAAATACCGGGTGCTATCAACAAAAGAAAGCTTTTTAAAAGCCGAAAATGCGTTCTGAAAAGCGGCCTTTTCTTCTTCATAACTCAACCGAATGCACTCTTTTGTGCCAGCACTCTCTCCTATTCCTGGTTTTTCAACCCTAAATACAACGTACCCAGCGCTCACCCAACCATCCACTAATTGTTTGACGGGAGAAAGCGAATCTTCTGTAAAATGAACGGAACCACACTCGTGTCCCTGAATGTAAAATATAGCGGGTAAACGACTGTTTCCCAATGGCTTATGAACAATGGAACGCAAATACCCTCGTTGGTAGGGAACCTCTCCGTAAATCACTTCTCCTTTTGAAAACTCCTTGGGTGCCGCAACGACATTCCCAACGGCTCGGGCTTTCTTTTTATTTCGAATATAGGTAATTGAAATTGGTTCTTGCTCGTATAATTCCTGCTCTAACTTTCGAAAATCGAACAGGTACAAAGAATCCGTTTCATTGATAGAGACCAAAATATCGCCCGCCTGAATGCCCAATCGCGCGGCAGTAAAATCTGGCATGACAGTCTTCACTAAAATCCCGTGGCTATCGGGCAAGTGTTGCATACTCATCAACGAATCACTCGCCTCTGTGTAGCTAATGCCCAAACTCCCTTTGTGCCGAAGGTGTTGGGCTGACGTGACGAAGGGTAAAAATAGTAGGATAAAAAGGGCAAAAGCAACGGAAAAACGCATCGAATTGTGAAGTTAAATGTTGACTGCCAAAAGTTAATCGTTCGGGCAATGAACAGATTATCTTTTAATTCCTCTACAAAGGTCGTGCCTGAAAAGTAATTTCAGAAAGTAAGCCTACGGCGTTGAAACGTAAAATCACTTTTTGAGCGGCTGATTTTTGGGTAATATCAGTACAATGAATTCCTTTTTCTACGAAATAAACGTAGAATTTTTGATCCCGTGAACCCAGCTGTTGAATGTCGGGGCGGCCCAGCATGTACCCTACATCGTCGATATGTTTACCCAAAAGCTCACTCTGTATTTTTACAAATTCTTTTTCAAGCCCTTTTCTGACGTCGCCACATCCACCTCGGTCACTTCGCCATTTTACTAAATCTAAATTTCCCACTTTATCTGGTGCGGAAGAACAGCAAAAAACGAAAAAAAGCAAGAAAAACGAAAGGGTACTTACGGTTAAATAATGGTTATTTTTTGTCATAAGAATCAAAATCAGACGATACATTTTTTTCTAAATACTTTCCTGATACAAGACCTGAACCAGAACCTGCCCTACGGCTTTGAGGGTTTTGGGGTCAATGTTTCGCATATCATCTTCGTGCGTATGCCAGTCATCAAAGAAGGTTTTTTGAGGATTATTGAGCTGTAAATGAATAATATCAACCATCGGAATTTTGGCGGTTTCGTTCACGGGCAAGTGGTCGTCAGTAATTGCCGCGCCGTCTTGCTCCACAAAGTAAGAACTGTACCCCAATTGACTGGCCGTATGCCAAATCATTCGCGTGACTTCATTAGCGTATTGATTCGAAAAGGCTTCCTTCGGAAACGTCGCTCCTTTGGCACCTACCATGTCCAACAAAACCCCGAAATACGCCGAATAACCAGGAACGTGCTTATTGGCGGCCCAATATTGAGACCCAAGGCAAAAACCCGTAAATTTATCCTTGGCAACAGCCGAGTTTCCCCCATCTTCTACATCAAAAAAAATCAAATCAACCCCAACACCTGGTTTTTGGGCAGCCTGTTGAATGGTACGCGCCAGTTCAAGCAAGACTCCTACTCCACTTGCTCCATCATTGGCACCATCAATGGCCCCCGTTTTATTGGTCGGATCTTCGTCGGCTACTGGCCTACTGTCCCAGTGTGACGCCAGCAAAATACGTTTCGCGGCTTGTGGATTAATACTACCTATAATATTGCGGGCGTTGAGTTTACGGCCGTCGTAGTGGGTTGCCGTAAAAGTCTGCTCCGTTACCGTACAGCCAAGGCGTTTCAATTCGGCCACGAGGTAGTCTCCACAACGGGTATGGGCCGCTGAATTGGGAACTCGGGGGCCAAATTTTACTTGTTTTTCCACGTACACGTAGGCCGAATCTCCACTGAATAAAGGTGCCTTTACCATAGTTGTTGCGGTTTCGCTGGTGGTCGTTTGCTCAGAAGAGGATTGTTTAGAATTACAACACAATAACGTCAAAACCAGAAGCATTAGGGCTACTCCCTTGCTAAATTCCTGCATAAAAAAATTGTTTTGGGTTTCAAAAATGACAGGCATTCGATTTTTATACTTTGCCTCTTTAATTGAACACCAAATGTAAGGAAGAACTGCTAATCTATTCAGAAAAACGTCAATGATTGATTATCTAAAGTAGGATTTATATTTTAAAGCGGGCTTTTCTACGTAGTTCCAGGAAAACCAAGCCAACGGCAAAACAACGGCAAATGCCAATAAAACCTGTTGGTAAGACGGCATTTCGTTACCAAAAAATGAGATAATTATCTGTTGGATTGGATAGGCATAAATATAGATACCATAAGAATAATCGCCCCAGTCGCCAAAACGATTAAGCGGGCCTTTTATAAAGGCAAAATACATGACTAAATATGAAATACTGAAATAACGAATCCACATAATGGCCGACAAAGGGAGATACCCAGCATCGGCGATTAGATACATAATCATCCACGCCCCAAATGCAGCAACGGCGCCCCACCAATGCAGACCTATCTGGTCTTGATATAGATAGAACAGCATTCCCAACACAAAATAAATCCCAAAATCAATCAGGTGAAAAAGATTTAAACGAATCAGCGGAATGATTCTGTCGCCTTGTATAACTTCAAACAAAGCACAGTAGATAACAAAAAAAGCCACAAACCCAATGAGAAACCATCGCCAACGGTTGCGAAATAAGAAAACCGCGACAATCACAAAAATATACATAGTAAACTCATACGCCAACGTCCACAGCGACCCATTTGCTGCATTGTGGGTATTCTGTACAAATACGCCCGGGAGTGTTCCATGCGTATTAGGGTAAAGCTTTATGTTATCAAAAAAACGGTAGGTTTGGCCTGCACTAAAATAATCAGATAAGCTATACGAAGTGGCTAAGGGGCCAATCACAAAAGCGGTAAAAAGCAAAGCCACGAAAAGTCCAGGGAAAATTCGTAGAGCCCGTTTCATGGTGTAGGCGTAAGTCGACTTACTGTTCAGCCGACTTTGAAGCACACAATATCCACTGATAACAAAGAATATACATACCGCAATATGACCCGAAGGAAACAATCCCAAACTCCATTGCTCAATTACATCAGGACGTCCATTGAGTGGATAAACGTGGCCAACTATTACTAAAGATGCAGCCAGAAATCTTATAAAATGAAAATTATTTGATTCAATCATAGGGGCGTCAGAAATTACAAAGTTTGGGTAAAGCAAACTACTCAATAGTTTAGTCCGGTAAGCCTACAAGAGGAAGCTGAATTACCTTAAATAAATCCAAACTTTATATCCCACTATGTCATTTTTATACGTACATAAACATCTTAAAATTAGACATATTTTTTTATTTCAAAAAAGAACAAAAAAATGTATTTCTCAACTTCAAGCTACTGAGATTACCCTTAAATTAAGAAAGCAGCGCCCATTGTTTACAACGGGCGCTGCTTTCTTAATTTTTCTAAAAATAATAGCTATTTACTGTTTAAAACTTTAAAAAGTATAGAGAAATAAATATTATTTAAAACAGCAAATACTAATGCGTATAAAAAGGACCTACATTATTTAATTTTTTCATAAATTAGATCTGCAATCGCTTTCATACCTTTATCGTTTGGATGCTTCGAAACACCGGGATCGGCAAACAATCCATAGGCATAATTGCTGTTATCCTTACCTATTTCATTCAAATCTACCCAATCATACCCATTCTCATCCGCAACTTCTTTAAATACAGCGTTGGTATTGGGAAAGCCCTGCCAGAAAACACTGGTTATCACAATCCTGGCCGATGAATTCTGTTTAATCATTTTGATAAACTTAAGGATATACTCTTTGTATAATTTATTGGCTTTGCCACCTTGCATCGGTATTTCCCAATCTTTTACGTTTTCTCCGAAACGTAATACAATTAAATCGGTTTCCTCAAACGTTTTCTGCCAAACACCAATGTGATAATCAAAGTCATAATTAACGAAATCGCTCTCGATGCGAGCCGTTGGAAAGATCTTCACTTTGGTGTCTTTGTAGTTAGCCTGTAAATACCGCTCCAAGGTTGATTTGTAATCTTTATCGGCTGCGGAGGCAGCCATTCCCCAGTTTCCAGTCCAACCAATTGGCTCATAAGGACCATGTTGTGTAAAGCTGTTTCCTATTAAAAGAACTTGTTTGTAGAAAAGTTGATACGTCTTTTTCTGAATTTCAGAGGTGTTTTCACCTGATCTTGTTCTTACAGAAAGAACGCCTGATTTTCTCAACTCCACTTTGTTTCCAGTTTTCCAAACGCCGTCTGACTCCCACATGTATTCAACCGTCAATTGAGCTGAATTGATTGAATTCTTTACGTTTAATCCAACAACTGGTATATCAAAATTTATTATGGTTCCTAAAGGATATTGTCCACTTTCTAAATTAATGAGTGCATTTGGCAGGATAACAGGTTCAATCGGTTCTTCAGGAACGACGTCTAACTTAAAATCTTTGCCGACAACTTTTACGGTTATAGGTACGCATTTTGTATTGCTACAATCAACCGTCTGAGCAAAACTCTTGAAAGGCAAGTATAAAAAACAGCTCAAAACACCTATTTTCAAAAAGTTAACCATGATATATGTATTGCTTGTATGCTCCAACAGTATTTTTAATTACCAACCTTCTCAAAAAACATGCCAAAAAATATTCTTCCCATTTAAAACTTATCCTAAAATAGAAAAAGCACCTTGTGTTGGTATATAAAATTCAAATTAAAAAGCAAAATTGATAAAAATACACCAATTCCCCGAACGCGGTCGCCCCTTTTCACTGCTTCACTATTTTAATCCCTTTCAGTAACGTTTCGTTCTCAAAAACCTGCAATATGTAAATACCACCAGCCACCTGCGTGTCTGATAAATTGACATAAGCAACTTTATCGACGATGGTTATCTGACGTTTATTCATCATTATTTCCTGGCCTGACAAAGCAATCAACTTAAAACTCAAGGTATTAATATCCAGCAAATCAGGCAATTTTACATTACAGACGTTTGAAAAAGGATTCGGATATACTTGCCAATCCGTCAAGGGCTGCGTCGTTTTAATCGTAAAACGAATCGTGGCAGCGCTCACTTGCAATGAATCGTTAAAAGCCGAAGCTTCTAACGTATAACTCCCAGCAATCGGAGAAAAACCAGTTGTTTCATCAAATAAAGCAAAAGGAAACCGCTCGGCGGTGATTTCCCGTTGATAAGGACCTGTCAATTTCAGCAATACTCTCTTGGCAGGAACTTCACAATTTGCATATATGGTAATCTTGCCTGGAATAGTCGCTTCCTGAAGTACGTCCCCGTTGCTCAATGGTCCGATAAAACGCCGTTCTCCAATTTTTCCCGCCTGAATCAGCTCAAAACTGATATTTGCGTAGCGTACTTCGATTTTAAAGGTAACATTGGTGGCCGTCTCATCATCATCAATGGCCCTGACCGTGACCGTGTAAGTACCTGCCTGTAAAGCCACTCCCGAGATTTCATTGTTACGAAAAGAGAGCCAAGAGGGTAAATTGGGCGCTTCGATTCGGTCAACGTAGCCATTTGTATCATAAAACAATGAATCAGGTACACGGTAGGTAAATTTTTGCGTGGCAAACATCTGCACGTTTGGTAAGGTATAGCGGGCAAGAGGTGGTGAATTTTGGGCCCCCTGAACGTCTACTTTTATCACAAACGGTATTTCAACCGAATCGCCGCCGTTGTCATACGCCCGAATTCCAACCCGATACGTTGCCAGTTCTGGCGGAGTTCCCCGCAATTCCGTACCGTTAAATGTGAGCCATGCGGGCAGTTTGGCCGCTCCTACTCTGACAATCTCACCGTCTGGGTCGCTGAAAAGGTTGGGCGAAATCTTAAAACGAAACGCTTTACCTCGTGCAATCACTTTCTCGGGCAATTGCTGCTTGGCCACGGGAGGAATGTTAAGTACTTTTATTTTAAACGACGTTTCCACAAACGCACTGTCGTCATCATACGCTCGAAGGTTGACGGTAAATGTACCCTGCTCCTGTGGATACGCCGAAAACTCTTTGGAGGTATAAGTCATCCACGGGCGTAGCCCGCTGGCCTGTACTCGCACTATGACGCCATCCGGGTCGTCAAAATGGTCGGGTTGAAATTGATAAAACACCAATTTTTGAAGTGATGTCTCAAAATCAGGCACGGGGCGTTTGACGATAGGTTTAACGTTTATATTGGTCACTTTGAGATTAAAACTCATCAACGCCGTGGCTCCTTCATCATCGGTAGCGCGGAGGGTTACTTTGTAGTCACCGATTACATCTGGCACATTTCCCGAAAGAACCCCATTATTCAAATTTAACCACTGGGGTTTTTCAAGGGCTTCTATTTTGACAATATCACCGTCGGGGTCAGTAAATGCATCCTTGGGCAACGTATAACTGTACGCTTTGCGAGGTTTACTTGCCCGATCGGTAATCTGATTTGCAATAATTGGCGGCAGATTCACGCTGAGTGGTTTCCAATATTCTTCCGACAAAATATCCTCAACCAATTCAATATGAACGGGTTGAGGATTTGATCCAACTTTTTCAACCCATCTCTTTTCTACATTTTTCATGGTAGAATCAAGGGCTTCAGTCAAAGTATAAGAAATAGAATATTGGGGCTTGATTTCAGACAGCGGCGTATTAATCCATCGGCCAGCCATCTCCTGAATCAAACGCATGGCACCCGGCTCTGGAGCAGCCGCCACCAAAGTCACAATCTTGGAACCATGCTCAAAACACTCGTTAAATTGGCGCCTCAACAAGTCAGTCGGCGTTTGCGACGTGTAAAACACTTCGTTTGCCGTCCATTTATTGGCGGGCCGATTGGAGCGTATGACGTCGGTTACCCAGCGGTGATTGTAATAGGGGTCATTGTGTACCTTGGTTCCATCCGTTTTTGCGTCGAGCGTTTTGAAGGAGTAAGAAATCAGCATGGCCGAAAAATCGGCCGTTACGGCGCCGTATTCGTTGACAATTTTATACTGTGGGTTTACCTGCTTGATGCCGTTAATTGTCCCGTCTATATAATTTTGAAGTTGCGAATGAGAAAACAAGTACCAATCTTTTCCCGATTTTTTTCGATAGGTCGGATACGGATTGTACGCCGTTCCAGGTGGCATTAATGTTTTAAAAGAAGCATATTTTGTTCCCCAATGGTAGTTGAGTTTATTGATGCGTTTATAGCGTTTTTCGGCCCATACCCTAAACGAATCCAAGGACGAATCAGAATAATCAAAGCCCGCAAGGTATTGTTTGCCGCCCTCAAAATTGGTCTCATGGGGATACCCCAGCTCTTGGGTCGATAAATTACCGAAGGATACGTAAAGAATTTTACCCTGATTTTGATAGGCGTTGTAGCGTTGACACACTTCTTTGATAAAATTTTGGGATTTGGCAACCGTGGGCTGATGCGAAAAACTAAAGCACGTTCGTCCATAAACCCCCGAAAGTGGCCGTCCCAAATCATCCTTCATAGTTTCTCTAGCCGTCCAATAACCGTCCAAACGGTAATAAAGTCGGCCCACAATAATGCGTAACGCTATTTTAGCATTGGTCTTCGCAATGTATTCTATCTGACGGTCGTACTGACGCCAATCGGGCGGAGAAGTATTGTCTTTGTAAACTTCATCCCACTGAATTGTGAGGGCCACTAAGTTGCAGCCATTGGCAATAGACGCTTCAATGACATCCATCCCTGCTTCGGGGCGCGGGTCAAGGTTAAGTAATTGCAAACCAACGTAGCGCTGGGTATCAGCATTCTGCGCTTTTAAGGCTACCGACAGCACCAAAAATCCCAAAAAAAGGAGTGTTTTCAGCGTTTTCGTTTCATTATAAACAATCATCAATATCAAACTCAACATTGTATGGTTATTGCTTTATCAGTTTAAACGCCTGCCACGAAGAATCCTCCTTCTGCAATTTTAAAAAATAAACGCCAGCAGGCAGTTTGAAGTCGGTTAAGTTAATGCTTAAAAGTTGATTAGCAACAGAAGTAGCATTTCCTAAAATCGGCTGGGTCTGTCCTATCGAATTCACCAATTGAATCTTCTGAATCGACACATTATCAGGAAGTTTTACATTCAAAAACTGATAACAGGGATTGGGAAACAATGCCCAGTCGGCCAACGGAATCGGCAGTTTTGTGAGCGGGTCTGTCGCAATTATCTGAAAACGATAGGTAGCCGAAGAAATCAGTTCTTTTTGAAAATACGCATTCCCTTTGACTTGATAAGTTCCCACAACCGTTGGAAAGCCACCATCGCCCGTAAAAAGCGAAAACGGAGAACTTTCAGATTGGGATTTTTGAACATGCCCTCCCGATAATTGCAGCTCAAATTCATCAAAAACGGCGTCGCAAGTAGCATAAATATTCAACAAAGGAGGCAGATCAGACGAGGCCAGCACTTCACCATTTTGAAGTCGCTTGATTAAAAAACGCTCCCCTACTCTCCCAGCCTGAATCAAATCAAACGAAACAATAGGATAACTAATTGTAATCTTGAAGGAGGTTTGAGCAACGGCTTCTTCATCGTCGTAGGCGCGTACGGTAATGGTATATTCGCCCACGGCATCGGCAAGCCCCCGAATTTCTTTACGCCGAAACTGCGCCCATGAGGGTAGCCCAGTAACTTCTAAACGCGTAATAAAACCATCAAAATCGGCAAAAGTACTGTCGGAAAATGTGAATGTAAAGGGTTGTTTATACACTCCTTTTACATTTTGAATGGGTTTTTGAACAATCGGTATTTGGTTCGTTCGGCCCACATTATTCACGATTATGGTAAAATTAGTTTCAACCGAAGCACCGTCATCGTCGGTCGCACGTAGGAGCATTGTAAAGTTGCCAATTTGAGGGGGAGTCCCAGAAAAAACGTTGTTTCTGAACGTCAGCCAAGCGGGTAAATTATTGATAACAACGGTGTCTATAATTCCGTCAATGTCGGCA
Organism: Runella rosea; assembly: GCF_003325355.1. Lineage (GTDB taxonomy): Bacteria > Bacteroidota > Bacteroidia > Cytophagales > Spirosomataceae > Runella > Runella rosea. The sequence goes on along the minus strand of NZ_CP030850.1, from coordinate 6,736,919 downwards.
AAAACCTCAGAACTCAAGCGATAGGAAAACGCACTATTGACTTTGGCAATTTTTGTAGGTAACAAATTTCTGACGACAGGCAATTGATTGATAGACCCTTGAAGCGAATCTATCAACAAATCTTCTACCATCCGAATAGCCACCGGCTTTCGGTTGGACTCATGGCCTGCCCGGTTCAGCCATTCCCCATAGACACCACCGCTATAATAGCCAAACTCCACTACCCGCGACAGCGTATAATCCATGTAAGCCATTGGTGTTACCTCCACAAATGGTTTTTTGAGCCATTTAGGAACGCTGGCTTGAATAATGGGGCGCATAACGTCCAGCGCGTTTTGGGTAGCAATGACTACACTAACCCAATGCGCGCCATGTTCAAAATTTTCATCAATCTGACGGGTAATCACTTCATTACCATATTTGGATTCAGGATATACCTCATTTAGCACCCATTGGCCAGGTAAAATATTACTCCTTAAAAGATCGGTGGAAAAGCGGTGGTCATACTGCAAATCATCGTTGATTTTGACCCCGTCGGTTGAGCGATTCAAATCACCAAAAGCCAGGCTTCCGCAAAATACACTGATTTGATCAAAGACCGAACCAAAATCTGTGATAACGCGGTACGTGCTGTTTACGCTTTTGATGGTTTGGGTGGTTTGTTCCACAAACTGTTTGAAGATGGCATGACGAAAAACATACCAATCTCGGCCTGATTGCCCCCAAAAGACCTGCTCACGGTATTTAAGTGATACCGGAGGTGTTACTTCTTCAAAACTTTTGTACTCCGTTTGCCAAAAAACATTCAGACGCTCAATTTTTTTGTACTTGCGGTTGAGCCAAATCCGAAACTCCTGCTGCATAACGGGCGAATAATCAAAAACCGTTGGATAATTATAGCCTTCAGGTGCGTTTTCGTGATAATACCCCGTCTCTTGCGTGGGAGTCGTCGAAACCGATACCCACGAAATCACCCCTTGTTGTTGCAGATTATTGTAACGTTGGCAGACTTCTTTGATAAACGCCCGTGCTTTTTCTACCGATGGGCGATGGGCATAACTAAAATAGGTAGCGCTGTAGCCCGAAATCAAGGCCTGCCCCTGCTGGTCGCGTTGGCGGTGTTCGTTGTCCCAAAACCCCTGAATCCGACTTACATGCCGCCCTACCAAGATTCGAAGGGCTATTTTAACCCCCAATTTCTGGGCCAGATTGATTTGGTTATCATACTTACGCCAGTCAGCCTGCGAAGTTGCGGTGGTGTATACCTGATCCCAATAGATGGTCAGATGAACGGCATTACATCCTGCTTTGACCGCGCCCTCCAGCAAATCCAAGTCCACATCCAACGACCGGTTGGTATTCAAAAGCAACACGGCCAAATACCGCTGTTGATCATTGGCAAAAGTAAGGGAGGAATACAATAGCGAAACAATCCAAAAACCCCACAAATATCTACGCTTCAACTGCCTCATTTAGATCAAGTTAAGGTTATTAAAAACGTAAAAAGTCAGCAGTTGTGCAATATGGATGGAATTGCGTAACTGCTAACTCTATATGATTTTCCTTAAATAAATTATTTTGATTTCTTCCCTGAAATACGGAAGGAAAATGTTAAAGCACGACCTACAGTATCCTTTAAGCTGGTAATGTCTTCAAAATTAAGATTACCCCCACCTACAGTTCCACTTTTAACCCCAGCACTGTACATATCAAATAAACCTGATGCTGTCTCACTTGGTTTTAACTCAATGCTACTGTAAACATCTTTACTGGTCTCGGTTTGTCCATTCGTATATTTTGCAGTTTCTACATAAGTAAGGGTAATTATATTCGAAGCACTTTTGGAAACATCAACAATTGCCGTTAACTCTCCCTGGTTGTTTTTAAAAGGGAAAATATAACTTTCTGATTGTTCGACAGGTGAATCGACATATTTATAAGCAACCGTAACTTTATCCACGGCATAGCTTCCAATCACCTGCTCGGCGGGTTCTGGTTCTGGCTCAGATTTTGAACATCCTGCCAACATGGCTGAAGTAATAAATAGTGCAGCGTAAAGATATTTTTTCATATCACTAAAGTTTGTAGAATGGTTTTCAGTATTAATACAACGAAACAAAGTATAAAATTAGTCAAATATTAGCAAATAAAATCCCCCAAAAACGGTTATTTTCCTCATTGAGAGGCTCTGGCAAGGCATTTAGCGAGCGCTTTGTGCTCGATTATTGCCAGTAATCATATTGTGCATAACGCGCTGCTTCGTCGGCTACTTCTTTGCCCAACAATTTACTGACTACATAATACGACATGTCTATTCCTGCCGATACGCCCGCAGAGAGGATGACGTGGCCATTGTCAACGTACCGAACTCCTTCCAGTACCTCAATAGCAGGTGAAATGGCCCGTAAGGCCTCTAAGGCTTTGAAATGCGTGGTGGCTTTCAGTCCTTCCAACAGCCCCGCATTGCCCAAAATCAAGGCCCCAGTGCATACCGAAAGAACCAATTCAACGTGAGCAGCATGCTTTTTTACCCACTCCAACACCACATCATTGTCCATTTCGCGGCGACTTCCAAAAGCAACTCCTTCGGGAGAAAAACCGCCTCCACCCGGAATAAGAATCAAGTCAGGCGTGGGACATGTATCCAACAAATAATCGGGAATAACGGTCAGTCCGTTGCGGGCTACCACGGGGGATTTCTCCGCAACTGTGTAGACATGAAAGGGTTTCTCCGTAAACGTCCGCAATCCAGTTACGCTGAAAACCTCATAAGGGCCCGCAAAATCGAGCACTTCTACCTCATCGAATAAGAAAATGGCTACATTTCGGGTCATGGGAACGTATGTGTTTTGTTAGAAAATGGTCAGAGAAATGAACTAACGCAAATTACCAGCTTTGGCAGATGCTCTTCGCCCAAACGTTATCAAAACAACGCCTGTCAAAACTACCGCAGAAGCGACCAGCGAGCGGGTGCTTAATTTTTCGTTCACCACTAGCCACCCTAAAACCATGGCCACCACTGGGTTGACGTAGGCGTAGGTGGCGGTCAAAGAAGGGGCCGCATGGTGCAACAACCAAACGTACGCCGAATACCCAACAAAAGAACCCATCACTATCAGATAGAGCAACGCCATGTAGGTTTGGTGGGTCATGTTATCAAAAGCTTTAAAGCCGTTTGGCTCCAAAAACAAGCTCATAATCAAGGAGAAAATCCCCCCTCCCAACATCTGAATCGCGGTGGTCTGCATTTGGGGAGGCATATCCAAATACGGAGATTGTAACGACCCCCACGCCCAAGTAATTGACCCAATAAAAACCAAAAAAGCAGGAAATAAGGGAATTTCACGTTGGGATAGATTCTCTCCTGGATTCAGTAAAATATACATTCCAATCAGACCAACCCCTAAGCCGACCACCGTCAGCCAAGAAGGTTTTTGTTTTCCAAAGAAGTAATAATCCAAACCCACCATCCAGCCTGGAAGCGTAGCTACAAGCAGCGCCACCAAACCCGTTGGCATAAATCCTATGGCATAGGCAACGGCGCAGTTTCCGACACCGCTCAAAAGCATTCCAATCCAAGCCGCTGACAGCCATTGCTTTACGCTCGGAACAGAATACCCACGTAGCAGCGTAAACAAAAAGAAAATGACACCCCCTACCAAAAATCGAATGGCATTGGTCAGCAACGGCGGTAGCACTTCAATAGCGTATCGAACTCCCAAAAAAGTAGAGCCCCATACGACATACACGATGACCAGGTTGGCCCAAAGTTTTACAGAAGAAGATTGTTGCATTGTATCATGTTAGCCCGAGCGAGGTTATTTATTTTCAATAACGTCTACCCTATTTTTACGCATTTTTCATTCCAATAACGGCCAACATCCGCCCCGTTTGGCCTTTTTCCAAACGATAGGAGAAATAATCGTCATTGTGGGTAATGGTTGAATACGGTGATATTTCAATTCGCTCCGAAGGAATTCCAAAATTTTCTAACTGCGCGGCATTGGCGCGTTTTAAATCCACCAAAAACTTCCCACTTACGGTGTCAAACCGTTTAAATTTATCAGAAAACTGCTCCGCTACTTCTTCCCCCACTTCAAACGCATTTTCATCAATGCACGTACCCACGTAAGCAAAGCAATCCCCAGGAGCAGTACCGTATTCGGCGTGCATGGTTTCGAGGGTTTTGTACACTAGTTGAGAAACGGTGCCGCGCCATCCAGCATGGACCGCCCCAACGACCCGACGATGGGCGTCATAAATCAGCACGGGCGTACAATCGGCGACGGTGACCCCAAGCACAACCTCTGGCACATCCGTGACGAGCGCATCAAAGCCTTCGGTTCGCCCAGGTTCGGTTACTATTTGGATGCTATCTCCGTGTACTTGATAAGAAGAGGCAAGTCTGGCTTCCGAAATTTCCAACTTTTCAAAAAAAAGGCGTCGGTTTTCTAGCACATTCTCGGGTGCATCTTTGGTATTGATGCCCAAGTTGAGCGACGAAAAAGGAGACGCGCTTACCCCACCGTTGCGCCTACTCTCTGCTGCAATAAGATTGGGAAAACGTTGAAAAATGGTGGGAGAGTGAAATAATTGCATCATTTATAGTGATTTACGCACCCCAGCTTCCGGGATCTTCCCGCCATTTAGATAGTGTTTCCAATTGGCTTGACTCGATATAGTCCAATTTGAGTGCTTCCGTGAGTAGGCAATCATAGTTACTCAATGACACCAATTCGACACCTTTTTGCTTAAAATTTTCATCAGCAATGGAAAAGCCATACGTAAAAATTGAAATCATTCCCAAAACCTCCACACCAGCCTCGCGCAGTACATCTACTACTTTGAGCGAGCTTCCGCCTGTAGAAATGAGGTCTTCGAGTACTACTACTTTTTGGCCAGCCAAAACCCGACCTTCGATTTGGTTGCCCATCCCGTGTTTTTTGGGTTCGGGACGCACGTAGGCGTAGGGCAAATGCAACACATCGGCCACCAAAGCACCCTGCGCAATACCCGCAGTAGCTACTCCAGCAATCAGCTCCACGGCCGGAAAATGACTTTTGATGGCTCCTGCCAATGCGTTTTTGATGAAAGTCCGCACTTCAGGAAACGAAAGCGCCAGACGATTGTCACAATAAATGGGTGAATTCCAGCCTGAACTCCATTTGAAGGGCTGATCGGGGCGAAGTTGAATCGCTTCAATGTTTAATAAGTACGCCGCAACTTGGCGGGCTACTTCTGGTCGATTCACTGCTACAGTGGTTTGCATGAACGGTGTAAAGATGATTTTAATCCTGCAAAACTACGCATAAAAAAAGAATGGTTGGGAATGCCAACCATTCTTTTAAAAGCTCCGAAAATAAAATTTCTTCGTTAATGACTCACCATCACGGCCATTTCGGCGTGATTGACCACATCTTCGGCCACACTGCCGTAAATAAAATGTTGGATTCCCGTGCGCCCGTGGGTATACATCACGATAATGTCAGCCTCCACTTTTCTGGCATAATTTAAGATTCCTTTTTCGATGGTACTCGCTTCGACAATCTCAAATTGATAGGTATTGTAACCCAGTTCAAGCGCCCATTTTCCAACTTTTTCGCGCAATGCTGCTTCATCGAAAATTTTGGTACCGTTGTCGACATACACAAAATGAGGATTGATGTTTGATTTATCCAACAAAGCGGTGGAGGTTTTCACAAACTGCTCATTTTCAAAATCTACGGCAAATACTACATTATTAAACTCACTCACGGGTGATTTTACGACCAACACAGGACAGGTTGCGGTTCGCACAACGTGCTCTGCATTAGACCCTTTCGTCCATTCTTTCCAGCCACTTGCCCCCGTAGAACCCATCACTACTAAATTTGCATTTTGGTGCAAAACGGCCTCGGCAAGCGTTTCGTTTTCCCTTACTACTTTCAGTTTAAAACTAACACCTTCGTAGGCGGGTCTATCAATCATGTCTTTGAGCCGGTCTTTTGATTCTTGGGTTAGAAAACGGTAATAATCTTCCTTACCGTCATAAAAATCATTATCAATCATGGTATATTCTACCGTCGGAAAAATCAATCGTTTGAGCAACACGATGGTTGAATTGTGCTTTTTGGCAATCTCAACGGCCACGTCTAGGGCATATTCAGAAACATCACTTAAATCGGTAGGTACAAGAATCGTTTTCATTGGATGAATGGATTTGTTGGTTATCTTCCGCAATTTCCGTTCATTAGCTATTTTAAAATATGATTATTGGCAGTTATGTTTGATGATTTATGTCACCCTACAAACAATTATTCGAGCCGAAAGGCGTTAGGAGAGGTACATTTTGGGCTTTGATTTTTACCGTACAGGCTCCTTCTTATTTTTCAATCAAAACATCTTATCAACTATCTTATGGCTAATATTCTTTGGGCAGATGATGAAATAGATTTATTAAAACCACATATTTTATTTCTAACCGGCAAAGGCTACACCATCACCCCCGTCAATAGTGGTTCTGATGCCCTCGATAAAGTAGAACACGAACGATTCGACGTTGTTTTTCTGGACGAAAATATGCCTGGACTCTCAGGCCTCGAAACCCTAGCGCAGATAAAACAATTACGCCCCAACCTTCCCGTGGTCATGATTACCAAAAGCGAGGAGGAGCGTATTATGGAAGAAGCCATCGGCTCCCGCATTGCCGATTATCTCATTAAGCCGCTCAATCCCAATCAAATCCTGCTTTCGGTCAAAAAAATTCTGGATAACAAGCGGTTGGTTAGCGAAAAAACCAACATCAGTTACATGCAGGAGTTTCGGCAATTGGCCATGCAATACCAAGACCGCATCGGTCATGCTGAGTGGGTTGAATTATACAAAAAACTGATTTACTGGGAATTAGAACTCGAAAACACGCAAGACAAAAGCATGGAGGAGATTCTATCGACCCAGAAAGAAGAGGCCAACAACAATTTTTGCAAGTTTGTCCTCGACAATTATGAAGACTGGCTCAATGATCCCAACGCCGACAAGCCGATTTTGTCGCATCAGTTGATGAAACGCAAAGTGTTTCCGTTGATGAAACAGACGGAGCCTTTATTTTTTATTCTGATTGATAATCTACGTTACGACCAGTGGAAAGTCGTAGAGCCGCTGTTGACTGAGTTTTTTACAGTCGAAGAAGAATCTTCGTATTATTCTATTCTGCCTACCACCACAGGTTTTGCGCGTAACTCGATTTTTGCGGGAATTATGCCCAGCGAAATCGAGAAACAATACCCTAATTGGTGGGTAAACGACGAAAATACTCCCGACGGCGAAGAAGGGCTCAATAAGCATGAAGAAGATTTGTTGCGCAAACAGTTTGAGCGTAACCGGATGCAAGTGAAGTTTTCGTACAACAAAATCATTAATCAAAATCAAGGGAAGACGCTCATCGACAACCTTCCCAACCTGTGGAAAAACCACCTAAACGTGGTCGTGTTTAACTTCGTGGATATGCTCTCACACGCCCGCACCGACATGATGATGATCAAGGAGTTAGCTCCTGATGAGGCCGCGTATCGTTCCATCACCAAGTCTTGGTTTCAGCACTCTCCCATCATGGACTTTCTGCAAAGAATTGCGGAGAAAAAAGGGCGCATTATCATCACTACCGACCACGGCATGACGCGGGTGAAAAAACCCGTCAAAATTGTAGGCTACCGCGAAACCAATACCAACTTACGTTACAAACAGGGAAAAAACCTCGGCTTCGACGACAACAATCACATTTACGTGTGCCGCCGCCCTGAGCGCTTGTTTTTGCCTAAACTCAATGTTTCGACGGCCTATGTTTTCACCCTGGGCGATTACTTTTTTGCGTATCCCAACAACTTCAATCAGTACGTCAATATGTACCGCGATACCTTCCAGCACGGCGGGGTCTCGATTGAAGAAATGATTATACCGTTTGTGTTCCTGAAACCTAAATAAAGGTAGTACAACGCTTTAAACCGCGTTGGGTAGGTTTCTCAAAACCTACCCAACGCATCATCGTGCAGGCGGTTTCTCAAAACCGCCGTTTTATTCTAATACCTCAGAATTCCACCCGATAATTAACCACGGGCAAAATCCCCAGCTGGTACTGCTGAACAACTTTACGCTGAAGAATATCGTAGTAACTGAAGGCTTCATTTTTAGTACTCGTTACGTTCTGAATATCAATAGACCACGTCCGTGTGTAGTTAGGTTTGTTGCGTTTCCAGAAAATGCGCAGGTCGGGCCTAAAATAATCCTTTAGCTTAATCGTATACAATTCCGTGGCTTTGTACACCGTTTGGGCCGCGCTTTTAGATGCCTCCAAATCAATCGGAGAATCGCGGTAGCCCCCTAGCCACAAAACCCGCAAATTAACGCCAAACGTACGATTAGGACGACGATGAAACTCTTTCCCACCCGCCAAACTGAACGTATGATTTCCGTTGAAACGCGTATTGCGGTCGACTCCGTCCTGCCCTTTGTACCTCGAATTATACAATGAACCCGTGATAAGTGCGTAAAAATTATTTTGTAGCAATTGTTGATACGTTACTTCGATACCATAATTCCTGCCAGTACCTGTGTTAGCCAATTCTCCATCGGTAAAACCTTCCAACAGATTCAAAGTCGAGAAAGCGGGAATGACCCGGTAGCTCACAATAGACGGGTTTTTGGCCACTGGAACATTGTACAAGGATTGATAATACACTTCTACTTTCAAGGAAGATAGCAGCGATAGATTTTGCTCATAGCCCGCTACAAAATGTTGTGCTTTGGTAAACCCTAAACGAACATTAGGAAATACTTCGTCGCGGGTGGCTGAATTTTTGAGGGCTAAATATGTTTGTGGTAATTGTAATTGACTGTGCAGACCATACGACAAACTAAAAGCGGTGCGTTTATTGGCGGTATAACGCAAGGAAGCCCGAGGCTCCAGGGAATTAGTTTGATTGTACGTATACTCAAGCCAATGAAGTCCCAACTGCATGGTCAGGCGCGGGGCAATTCGCCCCGTGAGGTTGATGTACGGCTGAATAATCAGTCCCTTCATCCCCCCTCTTGCAATCCCCCGATTGCTGATATTAACCGAATCTTCCTGATAGGTCAGGTACAAACCTTCCTGCAATTGCCATTGCGCATTGAGTTTGTGCGAAAGCGTCGTCGAGAACGAATAACGTGTTTTTTTGAAAGCATCCAACTGAATAAAAAAGCGATTATAAGAGGTTTTTGAAAGCACATAGCCTTCGCGGCGCGTATCCAAAGCCGAAGCCGCCAACACCGTGCGTAGGCTAGAATTTCGGCCTACTTTCAGTTGATGCGTCAAGCCAATGGCACCCATTCGGTTTTTAAATTCAATGTCAAATCCGTCTTTTTCAACTTCCCACAGCAACGTATCGCGCTCGGCCTTAAACACATTACTACTCACACCTCCCATGCCAAATACCGTAAAATGGCCTGCTTTGCGGGTAGGAAATGATAGATTGAACGAAAGGTCCTGAAAACGAATATCTTCCCCACCAAATTTGACGCCCATCGCGGCCAATAGTCCTGTGAATGAATAGCGGTAATTGACCAGATACGATGATTTATTTTTGCGGGAAATGGGTCCCTCGGCCGATAAGTCAATGCCTATCAAACCTGCCTGCGCCGTAAATTCGTGCTTTTGGTCATTGCCTTTGCGCAAATGTACGTCCATCACCCCACCCAAGACATTGCCGTATTGAGAAGGAAAAGCCCCAGTCAAAAAGTCGGCGCGCTCCATGAGTTGCGCACTCAAAATATTAGTTCCTCCGCCCGATTGCGTCGGTCGGTCGCTAAACGTTCCCGCATTGCTGAGGTGATTGGGGTTCACAATCTCAATGCCTTCTAATCGCCACTGCGTCCCCGTCGGAGAATTGCCACGAATGACCAAATTATTGGCTTGGTCGTTGGCCGCCACTACGCCCGGAAATGACGTAGCAAGGCGGGCGGGGTCAAAAAAAGTAGCCGCATAGCGCAACGTTTGTTCGATGGTAATACTCTGTATGCTACTTTGCGAAACAGGACGGGCAGTACGTACAACCGCCTCAGCGAGTTGTTGAGGGCTTTCTTTGAGGGAAATGGTTAGCACTTTTTCCTTTCCAGCCTCCAACAAAACCTCGGGGATAACAGTCGTTTCGAACCCAACACTGCTTATTTGGATTGAATACCGTCCGATAGGAATCGCCGTAAATCGAAAACTGCCGTCGGCCTCCGTGATGGTGCCTTTGTCGGTGCCCGTTAATGTAACGCTCGCCCCCGCAAGCGGCTGATTATTGTCAATGTCCAGCACCACGCCCCGCAGGGTTTGGGTAAGGGTTGTTTGTCCAAAAAGTGAACCAGAAAAGCAAAAAACGGCCACCAGAAGCAAGGAGCCGACAGTTACCGAAAAATTCAAATGAGCAGTGGATATATGTTTCATCAATATACTTACGTTGTTTATTGCCAAATGTAAACTTAGTATTAAGGAATTTAGTTATCAATCAAAGTCAAAAACAATGAGCCTCAAAACAACCGAAGCCAAGCTTTATTATGCCCTGTACGATTTTTTCGAAGCAGAAGGGTTTCGACTGTTGATGGACAAAAAACAATTCCGCAAAAATACACCTGCGGGCTTCACAAACATCATTTTTTCGGTCTCTGAATACGAAAAAGAAAATGATGCGTGGATAGAAGTTCACATTGGATGCCGAAATGATCAGGTAGAACAAATCGCACAGCAATTTTTAAATGCCAATTTGGTCGATTTTCGTTCTGACGTCAATACCATTATCATCTCCACCGGCAAATACAACGACGTCAATTATTTCCGTTATAAAATTCAAAATGACGAAGATTTGACCGACGCTTGCGAGTCTATCAAAGAGTTCATGCAGCTTTCGGGCTTTGGCTTTCTTGCTTCCATTACGCACGTGGGCGACATTGACCGCATCCTAAACCTCATGCCCCAAAAATCGTCTAAATACCTCTATAATCAGGTGCATCGCTGTTTTAAGGGAGTGGTAGCTGCCAAACTCAACAACAGCCCACAATTTGACCGACTCATTGAAATATACCGAAGCTATCTCTCCAAATTCGGTAATGATGTTGAACGCGCCAATTACGACCGTCTCATCGCCTATTTGAAGTATTACGGCAATAATTAATCCCTTCATTTCAACTTTCTAAATTACTGACAAAAGTCAGTTTTGTACCTTGACAATACTCATATATTAGTGACAGTCCCCGGCGCAATTTTGGGCAAATACAAATACCCATTGTATGTCGCAATCCATTTCATCTACTGTCGAAGTCGCCTGCTACCATTGCGGAGCCGACTGTGAAGAAACCGTCATTGTCCACGATAACAAACCCTTTTGCTGCGAAGGCTGCAAATTGGTCTATGAGTTATTGCAGGAAAACGAACTGTGCAGTTACTACGATTTTACAAAAAATCCGGGGGTTTCGCCCGATAAAAACTACTACAAAGGCAAATACGCTTACTTAGATCTTCCAGAAGTACATCAGCGCATCATTCAATTTACGGATGGCCGCCAAACGCACATCAACTGGTACCTGCCCCAGATGCACTGTAGTTCGTGCGTGTACTTACTCGAAAATCTCCACCGTTTGCAAGAAGGGGTCATTTCGGCCGTGGTAAATTTTCCCGAAAAGCGGGTACGAATTATTGTTGATGAAGAAAAAATCAAGCTGAGTCAACTGGCCGAACTGCTGACGTACATCGGATACGAACCCTACATCAGTCTTCAGGACGTTGAATCTGACCAATCTCCCAAAATCAACCGAACGCGTTTATACAAAATCGGTATTTCGGGATTTGCCTTTGGCAACGTCATGATGATGAGCTTCCCCGATTATTTTGGATTGGGCGACACCCAAACCGACCAGAAGCTGCAATCCCTGTTCAGTGTTTTTAGCGTGGTGTTGGCATTGCCCGTCTTTTTTTATGCCGCTTCGGATTTTTTTGTGTCGGCGTGGAAAGCCATTCGAAAACACTATTTGAACATTGACGCTCCCATTGCGTTGGCTATTTTGGTCACGTTTGTGCGCAGTTTGTACGAAATCGGCACCCAAACGGGCGTAGGTTATCTCGATTCCATGACGGGCATTGTGTTTTTTATGCTATTAGGCCGGTATTTTCAAGACAAGACCTACTCGGTTATTTCGTTTGACCGCGACTACAAATCTTATTTCCCTGTAGCCGTGACGCTATTGCACAAAAGCAAGAGCACGGCCGAAAAGCCCATTGACGCAGCACAAAATGACCTTTACGCCGTCAATGCCGAGGAGCCGCAAATTATGGTGACCGACCTAAAAGCGGGCGACCACATTTTGATTCGCAACAAAGAATTGATTCCCGCTGATGCACGTTTAGTGAGCGAGCGGGCCATGATTGACTACAGCTTTGTTTCGGGGGAATCAGCACCCGTGGAAAAAACCCGGAACGAAATCATCTACGCAGGTGGGCGTCAGGTGGGCGGTGCCATTGAGTTGGAAGTCACCAAGCGGGTTTCACAAAGTTATCTGACGCAACTTTGGAACAAAGACTCTTTCACTCAAAACAACCAAAAGCAGGACCATGATTTGGTAGCCCAAATCAACCGCTATTTTACCTGGACGGTTTTGGGACTGGGCATTGCGGGATTGGTCTTTTGGATGTGGGCGGGCGATTTGCCACGCGGCATCAACGCCATCACCACCATCCTGATTGTGGCTTGTCCGTGCGCTTTACTGCTCTCCGACACTTTTACCAACGGAAATATTTTGGGGATGTTTGGCAAGCATAAATTTTACCTCAAAAATGCGAAGGTTATTGAAAGCTTATCAGAAATTGATACCGTTGTTTTTGACAAAACAGGCACTTTAACCTTGCCCGACGCGGGTCAAATCCAATTTAAAGGCACGCCGCTTACGCGTTTACAGCAGCGCATCGTGCGTACGATGTGTGCGCAATCATCTCACCCCCTGAGCCGCCTTATTTCTAAATCGTTGGCAGCCGTTCCCAAAGAAACAGCCCTGACGGGCTTTCAGGAAGTAGAAGGCAAGGGAATTATGGCCAATTTAGGCGAAAACTGCCTCGTAAAATTAGGCTCAGCCGCATTTGTGGGTCTTTCGGAAGCCCCACAAATGGCATCCAATGCCCACAGCAGGGTCTATTTTTCTTTTGGGGAACAACAAGTTGGCTATTTTGAAATTCACAGTTACTACCGCGAAAACCTATCCGATACGCTCCAAGCCCTCAAGCATAAAAACTATCAAACGTATCTTTTATCGGGCGACAAACCGACGGATGTAGCCTTGTTGGGCCATTTGTTTGGAGATGCCACGCACTTACATTTCAACCAAAAGCCCGAAGATAAGCTCGCATTTATTGAACAGTTGCAACAAAAAGGTCGCAAAGTACTGATGGTCGGCGATGGTCTCAACGACGCTGGGGCTTTGGTCCAAAGCAACGTGGGCATCGCCGTTTCTGACAATATCAACAATTTCTCACCCGCCTGCGACGGCATTTTGGAAGGCAACCATCTGTCGTTTTTGCCCCAATACGTGCGCCTCGCCAAAGCGGGCCGCAGCATCGTGGTTCAGAGTTTTACTATCTCAGTAGTGTATAATATCATCGGACTTAGTTTTGCCTTGACGGGTACGTTGGCTCCTGTTATTGCGGCTATTCTGATGCCAGCAAGCTCGATTTCCATCGTTCTGTACACCACCATTGCCAGTAGAATTGCCACCGCAAGAGCGCTTTAACTCACTTATTACCAAACCCGAATCGCCACGGCATTGATGAGTCCGTTGACCACAAATGCCAGCAAAAATGAAACCGCTATTGAGAATTCACGGAGGAAAAATGCCTGTAAAAACAGGAACGTGGTAAACCCTACCAGCCCTATCATAATACCCCTGAGTATGGTGATAGTAGCATTACTTCCTTGAAGATAGTGCGTAAAAATGGCCAAAATGGAAGTAATGATGGGAAATGGAGTCAGAATGCCGCTCCACGTTGGCCCTAATCCCTTTGCAAGGGCGGTAATGGCAAGTACAAAAAGGGTGGCTACCAACATTCGGAAGGGGATATCTAATCTAGGAGTTTTGGCTCGTTCGAGCGGGGGAATTCCCGCGACTGGGAGCGGAAAATAGCGCAGCGCCACCACGATGCTGATGACAGCGACACCGTAGATGCTCCACAGGCTCAAATGAAGAGAGTCCAGTAAGAGTGCAGTTGCAACAAACGCCCCGTAAGAAATGAAAAGCGTCGGCAACCAAGTAAGAGACTTTGATAAAAACGCATAACAATAACAAAAACCAACCAACGACACGACACCCGTCAGAATACCGGGAATGGCCCGTATTCCGAAGGCCGTCCCCTGTTCCACAATAAAAAATACCAGAATTGGCCCAGCAACCCATGGCATACTTCCGATAATCCCTCCAATTTTATTTCCCCATTTACGGCTTACGAGGGTAATCATTCCAATGACCATCGGCATCATGGCCAATTTAAAATATAGTGTATTCATCCAGAAACAATAAATATCCACAAAGGTACACAGAGAAAGCACTCAAAGTCACGCTAACGTTTTTTTGTGGATAAAGGTGTCTAGCGGTGCGTTAAAGGCTTATTTCATAATTTAGGCACTGTACAATAATAGCCTTCATTTTTTTGGTGAGGCAACCGTCTGTCAATTCGTCAATCATCCGATAAAGCTGATAAAAGTCAGTTTCATTCCCTGATATCCCTCATCTTTATTCGTAAGCACTGCGGCTACTTTTGGGCAACCCGTTCGGAAGTGCTGAGTCTCACTTACACCCCGACAAACGCAAAATTTAATACCTATGAGTGCTCTTATTCTTCTCCTTTCAGTCAGTCTGCTCGTGGCAGTCGGGTTTTTAATCGCCTTTGTGTGGTCGGTCCGAAAGGGTCAATTCGACGATGATTACACCCCCTCCGTTCGAATTTTATTCGACGACAATGAAAAAAATTCATCTCCTCAATCATAAACTCCTCAAATCTAAAGTATGGAACCAATTTCCAAAACGACCGCTACTGTTGAAATGGAAGAGTTCACCTACGATAACGTCATTGTACGGAACTTCGCCATTGCCTCTATCGTGTTTGGGATAGTCGGCATGTTGGTAGGTGTGCTTATTGCCTTTCAATTAGCATTCCCTGCCCTCAATTTTGACATTTCGTACACTACCTTTGGTAGACTACGACCATTACACACCAACGCCGTTATTTTCGCCTTTGTCGGCAACGGTTTTTTTATGGGGCTTTATTACTCCGCGCCCCGGATTCTCCGAACCCCCATGTGGAGCCCTTTGCTGAGTCAAATCAATTTTTGGGGGTGGCAATTAATCATCGTCGCGGCCGCCATCACTTTACCACTTGGCCTAACCACTGGAAAAGAATACGCTGAGTTGGAATGGCCCATCGACATTGCCATTGCTTTGGTTTGGGTAGCGGGGTTGGTTAACCTAGTAATGACGATGGTAAAACGTCGGGTACAGCATATCTACGCGGCCATTTGGTTTTACTTGGCTTCGTTCGTAACGGTTGCCATGCTTCACGTGGTTAACAGCGTAGAATTGCCCATTTCGTTGACCAAAAGCTATTCATGGTACGCAGGTGTACAGGATGCGTTGGTGCAGTGGTGGTACGGACACAACGCCGTTGCCTTTTTCTTAACCACGCCTTATTTGGGTCTGATGTATTATTTCTTGCCCAAAGCCGCCAATCGTCCTATTTATTCTTATCGTCTTTCGATTGTTCACTTCTGGTCATTGATATTTTTGTACATCTGGGCTGGCCCTCACCACTTGTTGTATACCTCATTGCCCGACTGGGCACAGTCGTTAGGAGTGGTTTTCTCCATCATGCTGATTGCTCCTTCATGGGGTGGAATGATCAACGGACTCTTCACCCTGCGCGGTGCTTGGGATAAAGTACGGGAAGATATTGTGCTAAAATTCATGGTTGTAGCCGTTACCGCCTACGGAATGGCCACCTTTGAAGGCCCTATGCTTTCGCTCAAAAACGTTAATGCCATTGCCCACTATACCGACTGGATAGTTGCCCACGTACACGTTGGGGCCTTGGGTTGGAACGGCTTTATGACCTTTGCCATCATGTATTGGTTGTTTCCACGGATTTACGGTCGGCCTTTGTTCTCCCAAAAATTGGCTAATTTCCACTTCTGGATTGGCACCTTAGGAATTATATTCTACGCGGTACCGATGTACTGGGCGGGCTGGACACAATCGTCGATGTGGAAAGAATTTACGGAAGAAGGTTTCTTAAAATACCCTAACTTCCTCGAAACCGTTACTCAACTTGTGCCTTTTTACGTGTTGCGTGGTTTTGGTGGCACACTGTACTTAGTAGGATTCTTGGTAGGTGCTTACAACCTCATGATGACGACCCTCAACGGCAAACTCATCAGAACCGAAACGGCCCGTTCAGCGTCTTTGGCTTCTATCTGGAACCCACCAGCCAACGAATACTGGCACAGCCGTATTTTTGAGCGCAAGCCCGTGTTACTGACCGTTATTGCCTTAGTTGCCGTAATCATTGGTGGCGTGATTGAGTTGGTTCCGACGTTTATGGTTGAATCCAACGTTCCGACCATCGAAAGCGTGAAACCCTATACCCCGCTAGAATTACATGGCCGCGACATCTACGTTCGTGAGGGTTGCTATACCTGTCACTCACAGATGATTCGTCCGTTCAGGAGCGAAACCGAACGCTACGGCGAATACTCTAAAGCAGGTGAGTTTGTGTACGACCACCCATTCCAGTGGGGCTCAAAACGAACCGGACCTGATTTGCACCGGGTGGGAGCTAAATATCCTGATTCGTGGCACTTCAACCACATGGAAGACCCCACCAGCATGTCGCCAGGTTCCATTATGCCTAAATACCCTTGGTTGTTGGAAGATGAGCTTGACTTAAGCACTACCTCGGCCAAAATCAGCGCGATGCAAACGTTGGGCGTTCCTTACGAAGAAGGCTACGAAGAAAAAGCCACCGCTGATGCCCAAGAACAAGCTAAGCAAATTGCGGAAAATCTCAAAAAAGACGGTATCAAAGCCAAATCTGACCGAGAAATCATCGCCCTGATTGCTTACCTGCAACGAATGGGAACCGACATCAAAGCCGCTCAATAATGATAAAAAATAGCAGTGAGTAATCTATGTTTACTCACTGCTATAAACCCAATAGTCTATAAAAAATGAAATTCAGAAACTACCTCCAGGCAATCGACGGAGTGGCCATCTATCCGCTCATTGGGCTGCTCATTTTTACCGGTCTATTCATCGGTTTGGTTTGGTACCTCTTTCGAATGGACAAGCAGACCATCCAAAAGATGAGTAATCTTCCGCTAGAAGACGGCACCGTCCGAAACATCCTCTCTACCCTTCTGCTTCTTTTTGTGACTTCAGGTGCTTTTGCGCAGGCTGAAGCCCCCAAAGCAGGAAACAAAGAACTGGTGACGTACCTTATCTTGATGATATTGCTGTTGGTCATCGCAGCCGTGGTTGCAGTATTGGTACAGGTGTTGTTGTTGCTGAAAAAAATCTCGGCAAAAACGCAAACCTCCGAACAAGTAGTAGAAGACCTGCGTGGCGATAAAGCACCGCTGTTCAGCGCCCGTTGGTGGCAACGCTGGACGGGCTTCGGGGTTCAGCTCGAAGACGAGCAACGTATCCTTATCACGGGCCACGACTACGACGGAATCCACGAACTCGACAACCGTATGCCCCCTTGGCTTGCATTTCTTTTCCAAGGCACCATTTTGTTCGCCTTTGTCTATTTGATTTATTATCACCTAACGGGCGCGGGAGATTTGCCGATGGCTGAACTTGAAAAAGAAACGCTTGTCATCGAAGCTAAAAAAGCCGCCTTCCTTGAAAAAGCATCGGCCAAAATCAACGAGAATACCGTGGCGCTTCTTACCGATGCTAAAACCATTGAAGAAGGTAAAGCCATTTTTGCCGCCAATTGCGCCGCCTGCCACGCGGCCGATGGTGGGGGTACGGTAGGTCCAAACCTTACCGACGAATACTGGCTGCACGGTGGCGGCATCAAAAATGTGTTCAAAACCGTCAAATACGGCGTACCCGAAAAAGGGATGATTTCGTGGGAAAAGCAGCTAAATCCGCTCAAAATGCAACAGGTTTCTAGTTACATTATTTCGTTGAAAGGAACGAAACCCGCTAGTCCCAAAGCTCCGCAAGGAGAAGTTTATACCGAAACAACGGCCAAAACGGATAGCACCGTTGCCTTGAAATAACATTGAACGTCAGCATGTCGGTCGAATTCTGACATGCTGACACCCCATTCCACTTTGACATTCTCAACCATGAATCCCCTAGATACACACCCCGATTTTGATGAATCGTTTCGCGATAATTTCGCAGCTGTAGACAACACTACGGGCAAACGAAACTGGTTTTTTCCGCAAAAACCAACGGGAAAATGGCATAATCGCCGCGTGTGGTTCACGATATTCCAACTCAGCGTGATGTTTGGGTTGCCTTTTATCAAAGTCAATGGGCAGCCTTTATTTCTCTTCAATATTTTAGAGCGCAAATTTATCATCTTTGGTCTTTTCATCGGGCCACAAGATTATTGGCTCTTTGGGCTCATGATGATTTCATTTTTTGTGTTTATCGTTTTGTTTACCACGGTTTTCGGGCGAGTATGGTGCGGATGGGCGTGTCCGCAAACGGTATTCATGGAAATGGTTTTTCGTAAAATTGAGTACGTCATCGAAGGGGACTGGAAAGCACAGCGGGCCTTAGAGAAAGCCCCCTGGAACAACGAAAAAATCGTCAAAAGAACCCTCAAAGTGGTGGTTTTCATGACTGTTTCGTTTCTGATTGCCAATCTTTTATTGAGCTATTTTGTCGGCGTTGACCGCTTGTGGCGCATTGTTTCAGAGCCTATCACTGAGCACTTGACGCTGTTTTTGGGAATTTGCGCGTTTACGCTGATTTTCTTCTTCAACTTTGCATGGCTACGCGACCAAGCTTGCACCGTTGTGTGTCCTTACGGGCGTTTACAGGGTGTTTTATTGGACAAAAACTCAGTCGTGATTGCGTACGACTACAAACGCGGTGAACCCCGCGAAAAATTGCACAAAGGCAAAGAACGCACCGCTGGCGACTGCATCAACTGCTTTCAATGTGTAAATGTGTGTCCTACCGGAATCGACATCCGTAACGGGACCCAAATGGAGTGTGTCAATTGTACCGCCTGCATTGATGCCTGTGACAACATCATGGAAAAAGTAAATTTGCCCAAAGGCTTAATTCGCTTCGATTCCGAAAACAACATTGCGAGTGGCAAAAGCAAGTTAATAACAACCAGAACCATTGCCTATGCCGTTGTTTTAACGGCATTATGGGTGGCCTTGGGCTACGCCATTCTGACCCGCGACGATACCGAAACAACCATGCTTCGGGTGCCCGGCTCTCGCTACATTGAGAATCCAGACGGTAGCATCAGTAATTTGTACACTTTCAAACTATTCAATAAAACCAATCACGCCATCGACCCCCAAATGCGGATTCTTTTTCCGAAAGGCACTCTAAAATTTGCGGGAATTCCTAGTTTGCACCTCGACGGTGCGGGGATGGTAGAAGGGTCAGTGTTTATCACTATTCCTAAAACCGAAATTGCCAATCGCAGAACGGAAATTAAATTAGCCATTTATGCTGGCAGTGAAAAACTGGAAGAATTTAAAACAACATTTATTGCACCGGAAGAATAATGATTGGTGGCTGGTGAAACAGTAGTTGGTTTATCTGTCTATTACCAGCCCCCAACCACTCTCTACAAAACATATAAAATTATGAAAATCTCTTGGGGTACTGGCATTTGGGTTCTGTATGGCTCGTTTGTCTTGTTGATACTGACGATGGTGGGCATGAGTGTTGTCCAAAAAATAGACTTGGTGACGGATAAGTATTATGAAGAAGAAATCCAATACCAAGGTAAAATTGATAAAATCAAAAACGCCAAAAACTTGGCAGCTCCTCTGGTTTGGGAAGTGACAGAATCTGGTGTTAAAATCAACTATCCCAAGGAGTTAAAAAACATTGGGGGTGTTGTAAACTTCTATTGTCCTTCCGACAACAGTAAAGATTTCAGCGTAAAAATTCAGCCCGATTTAGGGAATACACAGTTCATTCCAACCCAAAATGCCGCTACGGGGCGTTATCAAATCCAATTCGACTGGAAGTCAGGAGAAATGGCGTATTGGAACGAAGGAATTGTAAATTTATAGTAAAAAAATACCATGTTTTACCTCGCATTTACATTAGGCCTGATGAGCAGTCTCCACTGTGTGGGGATGTGCGGGCCTATTGCGTTGGCGTTGCCGGTTCACCACCGGTCTACGTTCGGAAAAATGCTGGGGATTTTGATGTATAACGCTGGTCGCGCCATTACATACAGTTTGCTTGGGGTGTTGTTTGGATTTCTGGGCAGTGCGCTAAATTTTGGAGGATTGCAGCGCGGCC
The DNA here is from genome assembly GCF_003325355.1 of Runella rosea. GTDB lineage: Bacteria > Bacteroidota > Bacteroidia > Cytophagales > Spirosomataceae > Runella > Runella rosea. The sequence goes on along the minus strand of NZ_CP030850.1, from coordinate 6,716,372 downwards.
TCTCCATCGGAACGGGCCTTTTTTTGTTGGGTACGGTCGCGTATTCATCGCATTGGCTCGACCAACTTTCGGCTCCTCTACCCTTACAAAAAGGAGTTCAATGGATAAAAAAAAGGTTGAGTTCATTACTTTCCCGTCGAAGTTTTCCTGCCCTGTTTTTGCTCGGCACGCTTAATGGATTATTGCCCTGCGGGCTTGTCTACATGGCGCTTATTAGTTCCGTTGCCCTAGGCAATCCGTGGGAGGGGGGACTATTTATGGCCCTTTTTGGGGTGGGCACGATTCCTGCCATGAGTGCCGTGGCATTTGTTAAAACGTTTATATCTACCAAATTTCGCAACCAAGCCCGCCGACTCATGCCCGCTTTTGTGGCCGCCGTGGCGATTTTGTTGATTTTAAGGGGTCTGGAAGTGACAGGCTGGCCGATGTTGGGTTTGGAAGCCCGTGAGATTCCTGTTTGTCATGGGGCTGTTAAGTAGGCCAATCATAGGTTATGATTACTGTTTATAATCACGATTATCTAAAAAATAGAACTTTTTTCCCTAAAAACTTCTTTCATATTCATGCAGATGTTGATCCTTCGCGGTGCGCGAGAGTACGTCAAACAATGCTGGACTGTTTTTGGATATTGTTTTTTACGATTTGTATCGTTTTACATACAAATCATATAATCGAAAAGGTAAAAAGACTGAAAGAGAGTGTAGTGGAAATGAATCTTATCAACTTTAAACCCTATGAAATTATGAAAACATCAACTCCAACTAATCAATTTAAAAGCCCCCAAAAACAGATTTCAGTCAGTACTCAACGGCCTTAAATATAGTTCTATGCCAGCCTCAAAAGCTGGCATTTTTCTTATCTACCAAATTTACTTTAAACACTCTCATTTCCAATTTTGAGTAAACTTTTTCCAAATAACTCGCATTGACACTTTTCACAAACTCCTCCACTGTTAAAGCGGTTCTTTCGTTAGTATCCACTATCTTCATTTCATCATAGATATTTTACTGCTATGGGGCGGTTGGTACGGGTATCTCGCATCTTAAACACTACGGCAAAGTTACCTGAACTAAAATGCAGGGCACCCGTAGCGTCATACTCCAGACGCAGGTGAGTGAGGCTACCAAAACTATGTTCGGCCAATCGGATGGCATCTTTGTATTCACCAATGGTAGGATAGGGCATTTTTGTAAAATCGTTTCAGTTTTGTATTTTCGCATTACAGGCTTTGTTCAACGAACCTGCATTGCTTTTTTAAGTTCTTAACAGCATTACCAATGAAAGCAAAAACAATAACCAAGCCTTATTTTCTCAAACTTCCCAAAACCTACGCTGCCGAAGAGATTCTTGCGGCAGGAGGTACGACTGCATTTGGTAAACAGACCGGCTATGATCCCAAGAAGCTCTACGACATCAAAGGAGAGGGGCTTACGAACGAGGAAATCGAACAAGCCCTCAAAATGCTTTCAAAATAATGAATTTGCTTTTTGATACCAATATTATTCTTCAGGTAACTCGCAAAGAAGGAGGTTTGGAGCTTCTCAAAAAGCTCAATCCTGACGACCAATTAATTTATATTTCCTTTGTAAATGTAGCCGAAATTCAATCTATTGCCTATCGAAAGGGCTGGAATGAGGTAAAATCAGGACGTCTGGAAACGTTTTTGAACATTGTCCGGGTAATTGACATAAGCGATATTCTGTTACCTTCTTACGTTGGTATAGATGCTTACAGTCAACGCAACCATCCAGATTATACACATTACCCTTTTCGCACTCCACGAAATATGGGTAAAAACGACTTATGGATTGCGGCTACGGCCTCGCTTCTCAATCTTGAGCTTGTCACCACCGACGGAGACTTTGACCATCTACAAGACAGTTTTCTAAATCTTCGCAAAATCACCCCTGCCTTTTTTCAACCTTAATCCTACGTTCCTGCTTCTTTATTTGGTTACAATCCCCGTTTGTCACGGCGAATAACGCACAGTGACTTTTGTTACATTTCCGGGTTGTGATTCAACCCCTATGCTTCATAGCATTACCCTTCACTGGCTCGGCTGTCAATCTACTCCATCACATTAACCCCTGTTAATCAACAGATTACAACTAATCACATCTTCTTTTTATAAAGAATAGCCGCGATTTTTCTCTTCATATTCTCATGACGGTTTTTAGCTATACATGACGATTATCATATTTTACTCGGCCAAAGAAGTTGATTTTTGATAAAGTTACCTTTCAGTATTCACCATGAACAGTCAACTCTTACAAAAATATAATGTCCCAGGCCCGCGCTATACGAGTTACCCCACGGTGCCTTATTGGGATAAAACACCTGTAACTGACGAGCGTTGGAAAAACCTCGTAAACGATACTTTTGAAGTAAGCAACGCCACTCAGGGCATTAGCTTATATATACATTTGCCATTTTGCGAGCGTCTTTGCACCTATTGCGGCTGCAATACCCGCATCACGGTCAATCACAAAGTAGAGCACCCCTATATTGATGCGCTGTTGAAAGAATGGCAACTTTACACTGATTTTTTACCTACTCGTCCCCAACTGCGGGAAATTCACTTGGGCGGAGGTACTCCTACTTTTTTTAGTCCCGAAAACCTAAAAAGACTCATTAATGGCTTGCTCGAAAAGGCCGATGTTCACCCCGATTCCGAATTTGGCTTTGAAGCACATCCCGCAAATACGACCGATGAGCACTTGGCAGCGCTTTACGAAGTTGGCTTTCGACGCATAAGTATTGGAGTACAAGACTTTAACCCGATTGTTTTAGAACTTATCAACCGTCCGCAAACCTACGAACAGGTGCAACACCTGACCGAAAAAGCACGCGAAATCGGTTACAATTCGGTCAATTATGATTTAGTGTATGGGTTGCCCCAGCAACAAATCAGTACCGTGGCAAAGACTATCAATGAAGTGATTCAATTGCGCCCCGACCGGATTGCACTTTACAGCTACGCACACGTGCCTTGGGTAAAACCCGGACAGCGTAAGTTTACGGAAATGGATTTGCCCGATGCCGCCAAAAAACTGGCGATTTACGACAATTGTCGGGAAGCTTTAGAAACAGCTGGTTATACCGACATCGGTATGGATCATTTTTCTTTACCGACAGATGGTCTCTACGAAGCCGTTCAACAAAAACGCCTCCATCGCAATTTTATGGGTTATACCACCACCCAAACCAATTTGCTGATTGGTCTGGGCGTATCAGCCATTAGTGATTGTTGGTGGGGCTATGCACAAAATGAAAAGACCGTTGAGAAGTATTACGAACGACTGAAATCCAACGAACTTCCTTTGTTTAGAGGCCACGTGCTAACCCGCGAAGACCTGATACTGCGCCGTCACATCCAACGATTGATGTGCAATTTTGAAACGTCTTGGTACGATTCTAAAGAGCAGTGTAAAGAACTATATGATGCCCTTACAAGATTAGAAGAACCTGAAAAAGATGAGTTGGTTATTATCGAGCCGTATCATCTTACCGTTACTGAAAAAGGGAGAAATTTTATACGCAACATCAGTATGGCTTTCGATGCCCGCCTTTGGAATGACATTCCACAGACGGCAATCTTCAGTCAGGTGTTTTAAAATCACGGCTGAGCTTTTAGGGATGATTTTGTGTAAAAAATTTTCAACCATCTGTATATCAACAAAATAGCCAATAAAATATTGACTATTTTATATACCTATACAATTAACACTTGCAAAAATCACAATAACCACCGTATTTGGTATGTTAGAAGTATTTATTCAGCAAACCCAAGCGATGAGAAGACACGTCGAAATGTTACATGCACTCTTTAAAAGTGCAACAGAGGGGATTATTGTGGTAGATTCATGGGGAGAAATTCAATTGGTAAATCCAAAGGCACAGGCGCTGTTTGGGTATGATGAAGGAGAATTGCTCGGCAAGAAAATTGAGACCCTTATTCCTCAACGGTACGCAAAAAAGCACGTTGATCACCGCATGAATTACGCCCAGCAACCCAAAGCCAGAAGCATGGGCGGCAATTTTGATTTAAAAGCCAAACGCAAAGATGATAGCGAGTTTCCGGTAGAGGTAAGTCTGAGTCCGTTTAGTACCAGCGACGGCGACTACATCGTCAGTTTTATCATTGATATTTCGGAACGAAAAAAACAAGAAGTTGCGCTGCTTGAAGCCCACCACGAAATCCAAAACCTAAACGCTGACTTAGAAAAACGGGTCGAACAACGTACTCGTGAGCTGGCCCGAGCAATGGAAGAACTCGAACAATCGAAGCAGGAAGTAATGCGAGCCCTTGAAAAAGAGCGCCAACTGAACGATATGAAAACAAAATTCGTGACCATTGCCTCACACGAGTTTCGCACTCCTTTGGCCACAATCTTGTCATCAGCCTCATTGATTGGACGTTACGTCCACAGCGAAGAAGATGAGAAACGTCAAAAACACGTTCAACGCATAAAATCGACGGTTAATAATCTGACCGAAATCTTGAATGATTTCTTATCGTTGGGAAAACTGGAAGAAGGCCAAATTCGCAACGTGCCAGTGGTGTTTAATCTTTACGAATTTTGCAAAGAAATGGTAGACGAACTCCGTTCGGTGTGTAAGGAAAACCAACAGGTTCAATATATACACACTGGCGATTCGGAGGTGTGTGTTGACCGTCATTTGCTCAAAAATGTTCTCATCAACCTTATTTCCAATGCCGCAAAATATTCGGGCGAAGGAAAAGACATTTTTTTAAACACTGCAAAAGTTGATTCAACATTAAATATCGTCATTCGGGACCAAGGAATTGGTATTCCAGAGCAAGATATTCCTTATGTGTTTGACCGATTTTTTAGGGCGCAAAATTCAGGAACAATTCAAGGAACTGGACTGGGACTCAACATCGTATACAAATATGTTCAGTTGATGAATGGAAATATTCACCTTGACAGTAAGCTCAACGAAGGCACCCGTGTTTCTCTTGTACTTCCCACTTAATAGTAAATGAAAACAATCCTGTTGATAGAAGACAATCCCGATATGCGGGATAATACAACCGAAATTCTGGAGTTGGCCCACTATAATGTGATAACGGCAGAAAACGGCAAACAAGGCATTAAACTGGCACAAGAGAGCAGTCCAGACCTCATCATCTGCGATATTATGATGCCTGAACTGGACGGGTATGGTGTGCTTCATTTACTGAGCAAAGAACCTTCTACGGCCAGTATTCCGTTTATTTTTCTAACCGCAAAGGCCGAAAAAAACGACTATCGTAAAGGGATGACCCTGGGGGCCGATGATTACCTCACCAAACCCTACGACGATGTGGAGCTATTAAGTGCCGTTGAAACGCGCCTGCGAAAAAACAACCTGCTAAAAACGGAATATTCACGGACAGAAGAGGGTCTTTACCAATTTTTGAACGAAGCAAAGTCTTTTGAATCACTCAAAAAACTTTCGGAAAATAAGAAAACGAAGCTCTTTAAGAAACGGGAGATTATTTATTCGGAAGGCAATTATCCAAACGCGGTTTATTTTTTAAAAAGCGGTAAAGTAAAGAATTTTAAAACCAACGAATTTGGGAAAGAATACATTATCGAACTGCACAAGCCCGGTGATTTTTTTGGGTATTTGGATTTACTAGAAAACATCGCCTACCAAGACTCTGCGGTTACGCTTCAAGACAGTGAAGTGGTGATTATTCCCAAAGACGAGTTTAATTCATTGTTGTACAACAACCGCGATGTAGCCTCAAAATTTATAAAAATTCTTTCCAATGAAGTACGAGAGCGTGAAGAGCGCCTGCTCAAATTGGCCTATAACTCGGTACGCAAACGCGTAGCCGAATCGCTCATTATGCTAGCCAATCGCTATCAAGAGGACAAAACCAAGCATTTTGCCATTGCCATTACCCGCGAAGATTTAGCCAGTATTGTAGGAACGGCTACTGAGACGGTGATTCGTACCCTGTCAGATTTCAAAGAAGAATCGCTCATCGAAATGAAAGGTAGTCTCATCACGGTGCTAGATTATGAAAAACTGGCCCGAATGAGAAACTAATCCGAACGTCACAAACGTCGGCGAGGTTTTGAACCTCGCCGACGTTACACACAGACGTTGCATTTCTATCCCAACGCATCCACCTCCAGCACTGCCTGCTCCCAGTTCTCGGTAGATTTATTTATTTTTTGCTTGATGTCAGCGTATTGACGGTTGAGTTCGGCCAACTTGGTCGGGTTACTGTAAACCGATTCATCCGCCAATTTCTCTTCTATTTCCGTTTTACGCTTTTCTAATTCATCAATCTCTTTTTCGAGCTGATTCACTTTATTTTGAAGCTGTTTGAGCGCCTGCCCGTTTGAACTCCCATTTTTCGACGGCGCCGCAGTAGCCGCTGGCGCGGTTTTTACGGCGTTCATCGATGCCAAGCTCGTCATAACAGCCTCTTTTCCTTTGGCTGTTTCTTCTTCTCCCCGCTCTTCCTGCCACCATTCGTATTCCTGATACGTGCCTGGGTATTCTTTCACTTCGCGATTGTCGATGTACCAAATCTTACTCGCTATAGCTTCCACAAAAAACCTGTCGTGTGAAACCACCACAAAAGAGCCTTCGTACTGGCGCAGCGCCTGAATCAAAATATTGACCGATTGCATATCTAAGTGGTTGGTAGGCTCATCGAGCAACAAGAAATTAGCTTCCGACACCAGCACTTTCGCCAACGCTACGCGCGATTTTTCCCCTCCAGAAAGAACCTTTATTTTTTTGAAAACATCCTCTCCCGTAAACAAAAAACAGCCCAAAATGGTCCGACATTCCGTTTCACTCTTGGTTGGGTTGGCATATTTAAGTTCTTCCAGAATCGTATGCTCAATATTCAGTGATTCCAATTGGTGCTGAGCATAAAACGTAAAAAGTACGTTATGACCTAAACGCCGCTCACCCTCAATGGGTTCGGTGCCAGCAATGACCCTCAGGAGGGTCGATTTTCCTTTTCCATTGGCTCCAATGAGGGCGATTTTGTCACCCCGCTCCATCGAAATACTGGTATTTTTGAGGATTTCTTTATCTCCGTAGGCTTTCGACACGTTTTCGAGTTGCAGCACATGGCGCCCAGGCTGGGTGGTAAACTGGAATCGAAAATGCACTTTTGCATTTTCATCGACCACCGCCTCTACTCGGTCCATTCTATCCAACATTTTGGCGCGACTTTGGGCTTGTTTGGCCTTGGTTGCTTTGGCCTTAAAACGCTCAATAAAACGCTCCGTTTGGCGAATTTTGGCCTGTTGGTTCTCATAAGCGCCTTTTTGAATTTCGTTACGAAGGGCTTTTTCTTCGATGTAGAACGAATAATTACCGCCGTAATAATTCAACTTTTGGTTGCTCACTTCCACCATTGTATCGCAGACATTATCCAAAAACTCACGGTCGTGCGAAACCACAATGACGGCATTTTCATAACTCTGAACGTATTTTTCTACCCACTGAATCGATGGTAAGTCCAAGTGGTTGGTAGGCTCATCGAGCATGAGAAGCGAAGGCTTTTGGAGCAACAGTTTTGCAAGCATCACCCGCATACGCCACCCTCCAGAAAACAGCCGCAATGGTTTTTGCAAATCGGCCGTAGAAAAACCGAGACCTTCCAAAATCTCTTCCGCTTTTGATTGTATAGAATATCCGTCCAAAGCTTCAAATTCTTCCTGAATGCGGGCGAGCCGGTCCACCAATTTGTCTTGGTAATTAACCTCCATTTCGTGAATGACCGCATCCATCTGCCGTTGGAGTTCGTTTGCGCGCTCAAAAGCCTGCATTGCCACCGACAAAATAGAATCGTCACTTTGGTACGAAAGCAAATCCTGATTCAAAAACCCGATTGTACAACCGCCTGATTTTGAAATATGTCCAGCATCGGGTTGATAATTACCCACAATTAAATGCAATAAAGTAGACTTGCCCGTTCCGTTCAAACCAATAAGGCCAATTTTATCTTTGGGCTTGATGTGGAGCGAAGCGTTTTCATATAACGCTCGGTCGCCGAGGTAATACGATAAGTTAGTTATTGAAATCATGCCGCAAAGTTAGTGTATTTTTTGCCTCCTTGCCCGACTAGTTCAAGCGGAATCAAAGCTATTCTTTCTAAAAATGCATAATTACGACCCAAAAAGCACGAACATTAAACGTTAAAAACCGTCTTTAAACCAAATAATAAAGACTTTGGCATCAAATAAAGCAATTCTGTTTATCGCCTTTCGTTAAAACAATTCAATGAAATCAGAAAGCCCAAATAAGACTAGCTGAGATTTTATATCTTTGTCGATTAAGCAAGCCTCGAATGCAATTTTCAATGCCTCAACATACGGTGACGCCTTCTCTGCTGCGCAATTATACTGCGTTGGTGGTACAGAACAATCCCGACATTTTACACCGTTTCAACATTCGGTGGCCGTTGTGGCTGTTCAATACTCCTTTGCACGTAAAATACCAAACGGCTTCAGAGGTCTACACGTTTATCTTGACCGATACGGCCACCCAAACCGAAGCCTTCGGGATTTTTCATTTATTCATTCAACAGCAAGCAGGAATCAGCCCATCGCAAGCCTCATTTGGGTCGTTTGAGATTGCAGAGCGCATCAGCCATTCCGAATTTGCGGAGTGGCTAACGGGGATTGAAGGTTTTGCCAAAGAGCTGGGAATCAACAGTCTGCGTATCAAGCATTATCCTACGGGTTATAATCCCTCACGCAGTACTTTTGTACGAAGGGGGCTTTTAAGGCGCGGTTTTGAACTGACGCAGAGCATGGAAAATCAGTTCATTCCAGTCACCCAAATCAACTTTGACGAAGGGCTCCACGCTTCTGAGCGCCGCCGCTTACGTAAATGCCTGCGGGCGGGGTTTCGTTTTGAGGAATGGCTCAATCCACCAGCGCATGAGGTCTACACATTCATACAGCACAACCGTCAATTATTGGGGTATTCACTTTCGTTCAGTTTTGAACAACTACAAATGTGGCTCACTGTCTTTTCCCAACATTTCCGTGTGTTTTGCGTCAAAGACGGCGAAATATTGGCCTCGCTTTCGGTCACGGTGCGCGTGGGGGAGTCTGTTTTGTACAATTTCTGCCCCGCCGACAACCTGACGTATCGTAGATTCAGTCCCGCCGTGTTGCTCAATAAAGGACTGTATGGTGAATGCCAACAAAAAGGAATCTCCCTGTTGGATTTGGGAATTTCTGTCAATGAAGCGGGCGAGCTAAAACCCAGTTTGAAGCGATTTAAGGAGAATTTGGGCGCAAAAAACTGCGATAAATACGTTTTTTATAAAACTTTGCTCTAAAAAAAACGTCGGCAGCGCTCAAAGCGCTGCCGACATTGCGAATGACAATATTTATCTCTATTTCGCTGCTACTTTTCCCCAGGTGTCTTTCAACCCAACCGTACGATTAAAGACCAAATGGTCGGCCGTACTGTCTGGATCAAGGCAAAAATATCCTTTACGCATGAATTGAAACTTATCCCCTATCGCAGCCTCTTTAAGCGCGGGTTCGGCATAACCCGTAATCACCTGCAACGAATTAGGGTTAATGTGGTCTTTAAAATCTCCTTCGGCGGTTGAAAGGTCTTCCACTGTGAAAAGTCGGTCGTATTCCCGAATCTCGATGGGTAAAGCTTCGTTGACCGAAACCCAATGCAGTGTGCCTTTTACGTTGATGCCCGAGGTATCGCTACCGCTTTTGCTGTTTTCAATGTAGGAGCAATGCAATTCGGTCACATTTCCTGCTTCATCTTTGACAAAGTCGTCGCACTTGATGATGTAAGCGCTTTTGAGACGCACCATCTGCCCAGGAGCCAAACGGAAGTATTTTTTAGGAGCTACTTCCATAAAGTCATCCCGCTCCACATAAATCTCCCTTCCGAAAGGAATATCACGTATACCGCCGTTGGGGTCTTCAGGATTGTTTTCGCTGTGGCAAATCTCCACCTGACCTTCGGGGAAATTGGTGATAATCACCTTGAGCGGGTCAAGCACAACCATTCGGCGCTCGGCTACTTTGTTGAGATGTTCGCGAATACAAAATTCCAACAAACTCACATCAATTAGATTATCGCGACGGGCTACTCCAATGCGGTCGCAAAACTCACGAATCGACTCTGGGGTATATCCTCGGCGACGCAAGCCCGAAATCGTGGGCATTCGTGGATCATCCCAGCCCGTTACGTGTTGTTCGTTGACCAATTGGAGGAGTTTCCGCTTGCTCATTACGGTATACGTAAGGTTCAGACGCGCAAACTCATATTGTTTTGAAGGAAATATTTCTAATTTTTCGATGCACCAGTCGTACAAATCGCGGTGAGGAATAAATTCTAGCGTACAAATGGAATGCGTGATTTTCTCGATTGAATCCGATTGCCCGTGGGCAAAATCATACATCGGATAAATGCACCATTTGTCGCCCGTGCGGTGGTGATGCGCAAATTTGATGCGATAAATCACGGGATCACGCATGATCATATTCGAGGCCGCCATGTCGATTTTGGCCCGAAGCGTGCGGGTTCCTTCGGCAAACTCCCCATTTTTCATACGGACAAACAACGCTTCGTTTTCCTCAGGTGTACGGTCACGGTAAGGGCTATTTGTTCCCGCCTCGGTGGGCGTTCCCTTCTGCGTCGCCATTTGTTCTGAAGTAGATTCGTCCACGTACGCTAGTCCTTTACGGATAAGCAACAACGCGTACTCGTATAAAGAATCGAAATAATCAGAGGCATAAAACTCGTTAACCCACTGAAAACCCAACCATTGCACATCATTCTTGATGGAATCTACGTATTCGGTATCTTCCGTCACGGGATTGGTATCGTCAAAACGAAGGTTTGTTCCTCCGCCATATTTTTGAGCAACGCCAAAATTAAGGCAAATCGACTTGGCGTGTCCAATGTGTAAATAGCCGTTGGGCTCGGGTGGAAAGCGCGTTAAAACTCGCCCTCCGTGCTTACCGTTACGGAGGTCTTCCTCGATGATTTGCTCGATGAAGTTAAGTGATTTTTCTTCGGTAGGTTCTTTGCTGATTTCACTCATGTGGCTCTGGTGACTGGTGGTAATTCGCAAAAGTAGTATAATTCGTTCTCATCAAGGAGGAGTCGGCAGGGAAAAATAAGAGAAAATACCTAAGTTTGCCTACTTTTTTAAACCTATGACACTTTTTGGAATGAACAATACCCTCAAATTCGCCATTTACATCGTTGTTTTTAGTCTTATTTGGTTGGTTGGAGAAAAATTACTCGGTTATCAAAATACAATTGTGGACTGGCTTCCCTTCACAAGTTTGCTTTGGTTAATCCTGATTGGGGTGTTTTACATTGCCTTTCTTCGCAGCACGCGTCAACAAACTACAAAGGTAGTCTATAAAACAAATGTCAAGTCGCTACTCACACTAAGTATCTACTGGCTACTCGCTTTTGGATTAGTAAAATGGGTTTATTTTTTATTTGTTAATCCTGATTATTTTAATGACCTCATCATTCGTGGCCGGGAATGGCTCACGCTGACTGCCACCTCGGAAGAAAACTTTGAAAACGCCACCCGTATGATGGATGATTTTCTGCAATTGCCTGTCTATTTGGGTATTACTACCGCCGTTCAACTTATTTTCTGCTTAATTTACGCCTTTTTATTCCCTGCTTTTCTCAAGAACAAATAGAGTCTTGTCGATTATTTTTTTGAATAAACGTTCTGATTATCACGTCTTTTCTTCTGAAAGTGCAACTATTTTAAAACTATTTTCGGAAGAACGCCGTTTATAATGCAGTTGAAAACGATACTTACCCAAGGGCTTTGGTACCACGCCCAACGGTCGAGAGGGTGTTGCAGACAAACTTTCTGACGACTCCTCGGCGCGCTCGTACATACAACGCTACAACTTATTAACATATTGGAATGAGCAATCAACGGGTGGCGGTCTTCCGAAAGACCCACTTCAATGCTGCGCATAGACTCAACAACCCGGCTTGGTCGGATGAGGAAAACGCACGCATTTTTGGAAAATGCAATTTACCGAACTACCACGGTCATAATTATGAACTGATTGTCCGGGTGACGGGGGAGGTAGACCCGAATACCGGCTACGTTGTGGATTTGAAATGGCTGAACGATTTGATAGAGCACAATGTTCTGCAAAAGTTCGACCACAAGAATCTAAATCTTGACACGGAAGAGTTTAAAAACCTGAATCCCAGTGCCGAGAACATTGCAATTGTGATTTACAACATCCTGCGTGGGCATTTACAATCCACTTTTGATTTGAAAATAAGACTATATGAAACCGAACGAAACTTTGTGGAATACCCCGCGTGAGGCTGCCGATTTCGTTGATTTAAACATTGACGAATGGGGCGACGACCACAGCCTAAGTGCCTACGATACCCCCATGCGCGAAGATGCTTTTGAGCTGAGCGATGTTGAAAAAGTAGCAAAAATTGAGCTGCATTTTAAAGAAATCATGGAGACGTTGGGTCTTGACCTAACCGATGACAGCCTGAAAGGAACACCTCATCGGGTGGCTAAAATGTACGTAAAAGAGATTTTTAGCGGCCTTAACCCTAAAAATAAGCCCAAAGCCACCCTTTTTGAAAATAAATACAATTACAATGAAATGCTTGTGGAGAAAGACATCAGTTTTTACTCCAACTGCGAGCACCATTTTGTACCCATTTTTGGCAAAGCGCACGTTGCCTATATTTCAAGCGGAAAAGTGATTGGACTTTCAAAACTGAACCGTATTGTTCAGTATTTTGCTAAACGCCCTCAGGTACAGGAGCGTTTGACGGTTCAAATCGGCAAGGAATTGCAACAAATTCTCCAAACCGAAGATGTGGCCGTGGTAATGGATGCCAAGCACTTGTGCGTAGCTTCGCGCGGCATACAGGATGATACAAGCACCACAATCACCTCTTTTTACGGCGGTAAGTTTAAAGAAGATGCCACCAAAAATGAGTTTTTGAAGTATTTATAATCTCAAAGTTACTCCACTCCCATCAGAGTCAAAGCAGCGCGGGCTTTATTGTCCACGCTGTTTTTGTATTCATGCTTCGGATACGTGAGCGCCTGTTTGAAGTGATAAACAGCCTTGGCATTGTTACCTTTTGCCTGATACATGTAACCCAATTGCAAGGCCGACGTCGCACCAAAATACAAACTCTGCGCCTGACTGAGCGCAATGGCGCGTTCATAATGCACAATAGAAGAGTCAGGACGATTTTGGCGTTGAAGAATCCGCCCCCAACGGTAATGAAATTCGGCTTTATCGTATAAGTTCGTAAAAAAAGGCTCTTGATATGATTTTAAAGCAAGAGCTGCTTCTTGTAAATATCCACCATCAAACGCCAAACGGGCTTTCATTAAGGCTTTCTGTTGTCCCGAAACTTCTTTTTTTCGGAAGCTTTTGGCGAATTTTTCCGCAAATTTATCGGCTTCCACGTAACTCGTTCCCACGGCCTGTACTCGCACCAGATACGGCATGGCATGGGCTTCTTCGCCATCCAACCAATGACTCAGAAACAATTTCATGTGCGTATCTTTCAGGTAATTTTGACCTTTATACTGCGCCAAAAATCGTTTTAAGTGCGTACGTGCTTCGTCATATTGACCTTTTTGAAGTAAAATTTCGCCTTTCAGGTAGTCCAAAAAAGGAAACGCAAGGTACTCACTGCCAACGGGCCGCTGATTGAGTAATTTCAGCGCCTGCTCTCCCCGTCCGTCTTTCATTGAGATTGTCGTTCCAAAAAAATGGAGCAGTAAATTATCCTTTTCTCCACTGACAAACTCCAGAAGTGCCGTGTTTTGCGACTCAGCGTAAGTGAGAATATATGCGTGCAACAGTAACTCAACCAGTCTTGCTTCGGGGCCAAACAATTTATCTTTTTGAATAATGGTCTTGATTTCACGCATTCCCTGCGGAATATTGCCGCGCAAGCCTAGCAGTTTGGTGACCCACTGAAAGTTTTGCGGAGCCGAGCCAATCAATACATGAAGCATCCCCAACGACTTGTAGGTCGAAATAAAATCGGGATATTTTTTGGCATTTTCTTCCAACAGCCGATACGCCTTGATTATATCCCAACAGGCACTGACTTCCTTCCCAAACTTCAGTTTAATAAACGCCCAATGTAGACGAATTTCGGCCTGATATAATCGCTGATAGGGTGACTCTGTGGACAAATCGTCCAAAAACTCCAATCGCGTATCTTCATTAGAGGCCAATTGTTCGAACAAACGTTTCTCATCGCTGACCAACAACGTGACCATGTCTGCGTAATCCTCCACATATACAGCAAAGGCTTTTTGCGGACCCGTATTTTTCTCTTTTTGCAACAGCGCCCTTGCCGAAGTGACTTTCAACTTAAACACATCAGCATAAGCCTCTTGAAGCGTGGGCGTAATTTGGTACGGATTGCTTTGCCCGAAGGAAGGAAAACGAAAAAAGAGGCAACAAAGAAAGAAGACAAAAAAACCTACGTATAAATTTAGCTTTTTCACAACTTAAAGCCTTCTTTTTGAAGCAGTTGTTCAAGCGAGAATTGATATTCACCAAGCAAAGTAACATTTCTTTCCCAAGTCGAAATAATACCATCTTGCCCTGCCCGAGACACAAACTGTTGTTTTGTTCCTGAAAAAAACCAAATCACTTCCCGAACGCCGAAATCCAACAATTTTTTGGTTTTAATGCCGTAATAATCCATTTCCGAAATCCCGAAATCAGTCGTATCGGCCTGTATATCCACTTCTATGACCGCTAAGGGCGGAATTTCGAAATATTTATTTTTAAAGGTATGATTTTGCAAGGCTGCCTTTTCATAAATCACAATATCAGAAGAAATATTGCTGCGTTTTTTAAGGTGAAACCCTACCTCGTTTGTTACAATAAAATATTTGTTTCTGTCGATAGTATCGAACAAAAAATTCATCAAAACGCCAATAATAATCGCCTGCGTATCGCTTTCGCCCATAATTTCTTCCTTCGTTTTCAGTTGATTTAATACATCTTTATAGCCCCGATAGTACATGGGTTTTCCGTCGTATTCTTCATAAATCAACGATTTTGGGATTTCATGCTTGGCAAATTTGGTCCGAATGCGTTTGCGTTTGGTGGAGACTGCTACCATGTCAATTCCTGTTTTTCTAAACCAAAGATAGACAAATAAACCACTACCCTAGCTCCTCAATTAGACATTTCTTTTGCTGAAACAGGAAGCTGTCTCCTTGCTGTTTTCCCATCAGCGAAGCGCCAAGCGGCGATTGCGGCGACACCGCGATTACTTTTGTTCCCGCCATATCTAGCAGCCCCACGCTCACGGCCACGAAAAAATAACCTGCTGTGGTTTTGACCAACGTGCCCAATCCTACGCGCTGAAACTGAAACAACGGGTCGATGCGGTCCAGCACGGCTCGTTCCTGACGAATCTGGTCGTACAACTGGGCATGGCGGTCACGTTCATTCTGGGCCATGGCCCGGGCGGTTTCATACTTATCTCCCGCGCTGCTTTTGGTTTCTTCATTGGCCGAACTTTGCGCAGATTGCATGGCATCCAATGCAGCCTGCATTCGAGCGTCCAAATGCGCTTTTAAACGTTCCAGAATAGCTAATTTCATAATTGAAGTTGTCAGATTCCCAGCGTCCGATGTATTACAATCGGTGGTTAATAATTTGGTCGTACATCCCTGCGAAGGCCGACTGTTTTACCCCTTCCGAAGAAAGAAAATCGTGCGGGAAGCCCAATTCTATTTTGCTCAGTTCATTCAACCGATGCATCATTTCGTCGGGAATGGTCGAATCAAGACTTTTCAGCGAATCCTGTAGTTGCTCTACACGACGGGCACCGATGACGGGCATCACGTTAGAAACCCGTTGTCTGGCCCAATTGATAGCCACCTGCGTGGGCGTCACGCCCAACTCATCGGCAATTTCTACCACGGCTTGAGCAATATCCTGACTGCGTTCGTTGCGTCGGAGGCTGTTTTCGGGCACCCGCCCTCCTTCTCCGCGCAGATATTTGCCCGTCAGCGCCCCGCCGCCAATCACTCCCCAAGGCGTTACGGCCATATCTAATGCTTTGGCCATGGGTAACAAATCGCGCTCTGCGCCCCGTTGTAGCAACGAATACTCAATCTGCAAAGCCGCAAATTGACTCCAGCCACGCAGTTCGGCAAGCATGTTGGCCCGCGAAATCACCCACGCTGGCGTGTCAGAAATACCGATGTAATGCACTTTCCCACTGCGGACTAAGTCGTCCAATCCGCGCATGACTTCCTCTACGGGTGTAGTAAAATCCCACATGTGAACCCAAAACAGGTCGATATAATCGGTATTGAGGCGTTTTAAACTTTCATTGAGCGAACGAACCATATTTTTGCGATGGTTTCCCGCATAGTTGGGGTCACCGTCACGGTCCATGAGGGTATATTTGGTAGCGAGCACAAAATGGTCGCGGTCGGAAGCGATAAAATCCCCTAAAAATTTTTCCGAAGTCCCTTCGGTGTAGCGATTGGCCGTATCTATAAAATTACCGCCGGCATTGGCATACATGTCAAAAATTTTCTTACTTTCATGCTTATCAGCGCCCCATCCCCATTCGGTTCCGAAGGTCATGGTGCCAAGACAAATTTCTGAAACACGAAGGCCTGATTTTCCCAATAATTTGAATTTCATAGTGATGAAGTTTGTTAGGTGAATAAAGCACACGCGTTGTCGGATGAGAGGTTACTCTTTAAAAGCTGACGGGTAAAATCGGCTTTTCTTTCCCGCAAATCTGCGTTTTTGCTCAAAATTACGGATAAAACTCGGTTAATTATGTGTTTTCACAATTCGTTAACAGCCACCGTTGCAGAAGTAGAGAAGCGTTTCGAAGCTACTTCAGAAGTTAAGCAAGCTGATTTTCAGCCTGTCTACCACGGAAATGGTTTTGATTACCCTACTTGGCCCGTGATTACTGCGCAAGCCCCGCAAACCATCCAACTGTTTCGTTGGGGGCTGGTGCCGCGTTGGGTAAAATCCAAAGAAGAAGCCGAAGAAATGCGGGCCAATACGCTCAATGCTAAGGTCGAAACGCTGGCTCAAAAACCTTCTTTTAAATACGCCCTTCGGGAATCTCAGCGTTGTCTTGTACCTTCTACGGGATTTTTCGAATGGCAGACTGTGGGGAAACAAAAATACCCTTACCACATTCGGCTACGAAATCAACCACTTTTTGCCATGGCAGGAATCTGGGAAAGTTGGCACAATCCCGACTTCGCCGATGATGTTTGGAACACCTTCAGCATTATCACTACGGAAGCCAATCCCATGATGGCGCGTATTCACAATACCAAGCAGCGAATGCCTTTGCTTTTGTTGCCGGGTAGTGAATCCCTTTGGCTTCAATCCGATTTGGACAGTTCGGCCCTGAAAGAAATAGCCCGTCCGCTGGACGACAGCCTGATGGAATCGTTTACAATCGGTCGGTTGATTAGCAATCGTAAAACTGATTCAAATGTACCAGAAGTAAGCAAGCCGCACCTTTATCCTGAATTATCCCAACAACAATTGTCGCTATTTTAGCGTTTTGTAGAGCAACAATTGCGAATAACTATCGCTGAATTAACCTAAACAGTAACCATTCTCATGCTAAGAAAAATATGCCTTTGGGCCTGTGTTTGCGGATTGTGCTGGGGGCTTTCTTCCTGTTTTCGTTCGTGGCGCAAAAATGAACGTGACCTTCGCAAGCATTACGCAAACAAATCCGTTCGACCTACTTATTATACCATCCAAAACGACAGTCTTCGGCTGTTTGTTGCCACTACGGGTGCCGATACGCTCCCGCCGCTCCTGCTCATCCACGGAGCACCGGGAGCGTGGTATGGATACCTCAACATGGTGGACGACAGTATTTTGCAGAGCAAATACCACATCATTGCCGTTGACCGACTGGGGTATAATCATTCAAAACACCGTAAAAAACGCATAGTTACGTCCATTGATTTGCAGGCCCGGGCGGCAGCGTTGGCCTTATCGCTCAATCATTCCCGTCAAAAAGGGGTGTTGCTTGGTCGCTCTTACGGAGCACCCATTGCGGCCAAAATTGCGATACTCAACCCGCAACGATTCAATAAATTGGTGATGCTGGCCCCCGCCATCGACCCTACCAAAGAAAAATTCTGGTGGTTTTCTAAGCCCGCCAAATGGTGGATAGTTAGGATGTGGCTACCGCATCGTATAAATCTGGCGTCGTTTGAAAAATTTGCCCACGCTAAGGAATTAGAAAAACTGGCAAACGAATGGCAAATGCTCCAAGTACCGACTACCGTGGTACAAGGAGGCAAAGATTGGATTGTAGACCCGACAAATCTAGATTTTGCCCGCATGAAACTGGCCAAAAAGGAAGCACAATTTATCTTTTTGCCCAATGCGGGTCATTTGATTTCGTATTCGCATCCTGATTTGGTCCGCGAATTGGTCATCACACCCTTTCAGCAATCCTCAACCTCCACGACCTCATTACAGGTGGGGACAAATGAAGACCACAAATAAGGAGGTATCTTTGAGGGGACGCCCATTTGTTGTAACTTTCCCCCTTCAAACAATCCTGCTTTTTACTTTATGAAACGGTCATTTTATCTGTCCCTTTTTGTTGCCACTGTGTTTTTGGCAGTTTTTGCCGCATTTACTACCGCCCCAAAACCTGAAAATGCAAAAAAAAGCATCATTACGGGTGCCGACCAAACCTCCGTGTATCTTCCCTATCTGAAAGGGAAACGCATTGGAATGCTGGTCAATCAAACTTCAATCATTGGCAAAAAGCACTGTGTCGATAGCCTGTTTAAATTAGGGGTAAAGATTACCAAGATTTTCGGGCCTGAACACGGATTTCGGGGCAATGCCAGCAACGGTGCCAAAGTAGACGACAGCATGGACCCCGCCACGGGCATTCCTGTGATTTCACTCTACGGCAAAAACCGCAAACCTTCCAAAGAACACTTGGCCGACGTCGATTTGATGATTTTTGACGTGCAGGACGTAGGCGCTCGTTTTTATACCTACATCAATACGCTCTCGTACGTGATGGAAGCCTGCGCCGAAAACAACAAAGAATTGCTCATTTTGGACCGCCCTAATCCTAACGGATTTATGGTGGATGGCCCCATTCTGGAACCGCACCTGAAATCAGGCATCGGTATTTTCCCCATTCCCATCAGCCACGGTCTGACCATCGGCGAATTTGCACAAATGATTAACGGCGAAGGTTGGCTACCCAACGGGCTAAAATGCAAATTAAAAATCATTAAAGTGGCCAATTACACGCATGACTTGCCGTACGTCCTCCCCGTACCGCCTTCGCCCAATTTAAATACGCAGCAGTCCATTCTGCTCTATCCCAGTATTTGTCTATTTGAAGGCACCATTTTGAGTCAGGGGCGCGGCACCTACATGCCTTTTACAGTACTGGGAGCCCCCTTATTGAAAGGAAAATACACATTTTCGTTCAAACCAGTCAGTCTTAAAGGCATGAGCGAAACGCCCCTGCATCAGGACACGGACTGTTATGGATTAGATTTACGGAAGTTTGACACCGCTACTTTTCTGAAAACAAAAAAATTAAACTTGCAATGGCTCATGGAGCTGTACGCGGCTTATCCCCTCAAAGAGAAGTTTTTTGACATGAGCCAAAGCAAACAAATGGGAAATTTTGATAAACTGGCAGGAACAGAAAACTTAAAGCAGCAGATTATTACGGGTAAAACGGAAGAAGAAATTCGTAAGAGCTGGGAGCCTGGTCTGGGAGACTTCAAAATCAAGCGAAAGAAATATTTGCTGTACCCTTAAAATAAATATCCCTCGCAGCTACACAAACCCCTAAGGTAGCGCGAGGGATATTTTATCATAGGTTAAGTTGTGGTTGAAACAACTATGCAAAAATATGCAATCTTTTTGTTTTAATGCAACTTTTTTTTGCATTTTTTTGCAAGATATTTTTAGAAATCACTCTCAATGAATTTTAAGGCATTTGTTGAAGTATATTTTAACTAACCTATGATAAAAGAAGAGCGCCAACGGCTCATTATTGAGAAGCTCAATCGTGACCAAAAAATTAACTTAGTGGAGTTGAGTCAACTACTGCACGTTTCGTACGATAGCATCAGACGTGATGTTATTGAACTGGAAGACAAGGGTTTACTAAAAAAAGTACACGGAGGGGCCGTGGCTAATTCCTACTTGTCTTTTAAAACCACGCAAGGCTTCGGTATCGACAATCAGGAAGTATTGCACCTGACCCGAAAAGCCCAAAAGCTGTTTGAAAATCATCAGACCATATTGATGGACGGCGGCACAACCAATTTCCACATTGCTGAACAATTCCCCAAAAACCTAGAACTGACCGTCATTACCAATAGCCTGCCCCTTGCCATCGTGCTGAATGAGCACCCCAAAATTGAAACGATCCTCTTGGGGGGCACCTACCACAAACGCTATCAAATTACGGTAGGCAACCAAGCCATGCGACAACTAGAACACCTGCGGGTGGACCTATACCTTATGGGTTTCAACGGGTTAGACCCAAACGTTGGGGTTACCTTGCGCAATTATGAAGAATCGGTCTTGAAACAAAAAATGGCAAAATCGGCTAAAAAAGTAGCGATTTGTGCCATTACTGAAAAAATCCATACCATCGAAACCTACAAGGTATGCGACCTACATGAGATTGATTTTTTGGTTACAAGTCTAAAGCCCTCCGACCCGTCGTTGAACGATTTTCGTAACAAAGGGATTGAAATTATCTAAACCTTGCAAAAGTTTGCAATGCTTTGCAAGGTTTAAACTTCATCGCCTGAAAGAGTATTACCCACCTTCTTCTTCTTCGCTCAGTTTTTGAACGAGTATCTTGTCGATACGGCTTTTGTCCATGTCGACAATCTCGAACCTATATTCCTGCCACGTGAAGTGCTCACCCGTATCGGGAATATCCTTAAAAATATGCAGAGCGAAACCTCCAAGGGTGTTGAACCCTGTCAATTCTTTTTTCTGCTGTATCGTGATGTCAAAATGATTGATAAAATCTTCCCACGGGAGTTGGGCATCTACCAAAAAACTACCGTCTTCGCGCTCTACAATGTCGTAATTAAACTCATCGGTTTCTGACAAATCACCCACCAACGCGTCCAAAATGTCGTTGAGCGTGGCAATGCCGAGCATGGCGCCGTATTCGTCGACAATGATACCAAAGTGCACCCGGCTCACTTTAAACTTCTCCAGTGCCTGATAGGCTTTGTTGTTTTCGGGAATATACAACGGCTCACGGGCCAGCGACTCCAATCGGGTAAGTTGCTCATCCAAATCACCGCCGAGCAAGTCTTTCACATAAATCAACCCCACGATATTGTCAATCCCATCGTTACAAAGGGGATAAATGGAGTGTTTGGATTCCATGATTCGGGCTTTATTTTCTTCGGGGTCATCGGCCGAATCCAACCACGTAACCTCCTGACGGTTGGTCATCAACGACGTGATTTTTCGGTCGCCCAGATGAAAGACATTCTCCACGATTTCCTGCTCAATCTCATCAATAACGCCCCCCGTGGTGCCCTCCTGAATGATGGTCTTGATTTCTTCTTCCGTAATGGCTTGGTTTTGGGGCGTAATCCGCAGAATTTTCATGAACAAATCGCTGGATTTGGCCAACAACCAAATAAACGGCGACGTAAGATTGGAGAGCCAATTCATGGGTGTAGCCATAAACTTGGCAATGCCTTCGGGATTGGACATCCCGATGCGCTTGGGCACCAATTCTCCCAAAACCAACGACAGGTAGGTCACAAACAAAACAACGCCACCTACGGCAATGGAATGCGAATAAGGCTTCAATAATTCATACTGCTCAACGTAGGCCTGAAAATCGGTCGTGATGCGTTCACCGCTGAATACCCCGTTCAGGATTCCAATGAGGGTGATGCCGATTTGGACGGTCGAGAGAAAGCGATTGGGGGAGTTTGCCAGTTCGAGTGCATGTTTGGCCTGCCGGTCACCGTTTCGTGCCGCAGTTTCCAATTTAGACTTTCGCGAGGAGACCAGCGCGATTTCTGACATGGAGAAAATACCGTTGATAAGAACGAGTAGAACGATAACAAATAGTTCCACGTATGGGGGATGGTTGGTACAATTGCAAAATTATCAAAAGTATTTGCTATCCAAAACAAACCCATTTGCTAATTTTGTCGGCATTAACGCCCCACTACTCCTATGATTATATTTATCAAAGACCGTCCGGTCCGAATTTTAAGCGAAAAAGCGGCTCAGGGGCTCTCCAATCGGGCCACTTTTGACCGAATCATTGACGCTCACCTCGAAATGCTGAAGGTGGCAAGTTTAAAGGGGCATTTACTCATTCTGAACGCCACACCGATTACGGCCGAAAAATTGTTTCATTTTTTGAACAATTACGACCTGCCCGAGCTACAATCCATTTATTTGGTGCCCAAAGACCGCGAAGCCGTGGAAAAAAGATTGAAAAAAATCTACACCATCATCAAAGCAGCGGGCGGTATTGTGACCAAAGACAACAAAATGCTGATGATGTTTCGGCGGGGCGTGTGGGATTTGCCCAAAGGCAAACTCGACGACAATGAAAAATCCAAAAAAGCCGCCCTCCGCGAAGTAGAAGAAGAAACGGGCGTAAAAGCCGAGCTTATCGAAAAAACCTGCACCACTTGGCACACTTATACCCAAAACAACCAACTCATCCTCAAACGGACCAAATGGTATTGGATGCGCTGCGTAGACGACTCCAAGATGGCCCCCCAGCACGACGAAGGCATTGAGCAATTGGCATGGATGAGCGAGCCCGAAGCCCGCAAAGCACTCGTCAACTCTTTCAGTTCCATTCGCTACGTGGTGGACTGCTTTATGGGGCAGGAAGTGGATGTGGATTAATGTGGGAATGAGGAACTAAAAAAGGGCAAACCGCGAAATGTAAATCGGAGGCCGATGCGCCTGAAAAAATGTTGACTATTGAACATACCAGCAAGCTTATTCTCTCAACGGAATGGGCTTGCTGTTTTTTTACCCTGAGCCTTTTCTACGCCTCACGCAGCTTTTCGTTTTCTTTTAACAATATACCGCTCACCTTTTCCAGCATTCGGCATTTTTCGGCGTATTCTTCCGCCATAACCCGCCACTTTTCTGTATCTTTATCTGTATCTGACACCAAATAGGAAAGTTTGATACGCAGGATTTTGGTCAATGCCTGCACCGTACTCAATGGAAGGACAGGATTGCTTCGAATTATTTTATCAGGAATTCTGATACTTTTATCAAGAATCCTGATAGGGTAAAGAAGGAAAAGTGGCTAAGTTTGTAAGAACACACATTACCGGAATTAAACGGATAAATAGGAGCATCAGGGCTAATGCAACACTTCACTACGGATTTGGCCGAATCGACATAAATGATTTTTTAACTAAAAAAAATGTAAAGTATGAAAAAGGTTTTGATGAATTTTTCGGGGAATGTTCTTTCTCGGAGTCAAATGAAACAAATAAAGGGGGGGGATGTTTGTCCTCCACAATTGTATGCTCACTGCGAGTCACTTTGTGCATATGCACTTTATAATTCGAATATATGGGAACAATGCATGGCAACAGGTCCATGTTCAAATTGTACTAAAGGCCCTGATGAATAAAATTAAGGTGCAAAAATTTAGCTTATTAATCACTTGTATACTCGTTGTTGCTTTCAAAGTTATTGGGCAACAACGAGTCCTCGTGGGTAATGTGACCGATTCCAAAACAAATGAGTCCATTCAATTTGCATCTGTTTATATAAATAACACCTCAAATTCGACCGAGACGGACTCGACGGGCAAATATCAACTCAGAAATGTCTTCAATCATCAGCGGGGAGGCAGTGTAGAAATCGTAGTATCTTCGTTGGGTTATACAACTTTTCGGCAAAAAATACTGGATAAACTCCAAGATACGATAATGCTCAACATCGCGCTATTTGCTTCTCCACAAACCATTTCGGAGGTATCTGTGAAAGGGAAACGTGACCAAAAATGGCTCAGGCAGTACAAAAAATTTGAAAGTGCTTTTGTAGGAGTAAATCAAAACGCACGAGCTACTAAAATTCTCAATCCTTGGGTCATTGATTTTGAGGGAGATATATCAGCGTTTTCGGCTTCAGCGCAAACAATAATTGAGATCGAAAACAAACCCTTGGGTTATAAAATCTTTTTTGAACTCCAACGATTCTCATTTTCTCCGACACAGAGCAGTTTTTCCGGATTGGCACGATTTGAAAAATTCAAAATAACGGACGAAGAACAAAAAAAGAAACTGGAAGAGAACCGGCAAAAAGCCTACGAAGGCTCAGAACGGCATTTTTTTAAAGCGTTAGCGCAACAGCGCTTAAAGCAGGAAGGATTTGTGGTGTATGAAGTAAACCCTAATTACAACGAAAAAACGAGCTTCTCGCACCTAAGTCCACAGTTAGGAAAAAGATTATTTCCATTTAACGACACTTCTGCTATAAAAATGGGACGTTTCCCATCTTCTAAAGAAATTATGGCACCCAATGAACTCGAAATCCTAAACACAAACAGCATCAATCGGATAGGCACTTATCAAGATGCTCCTTTCCCGGTGTCATGGCTGCGAATCAAAGGAGGCAAAGCCGAAGTGACCACCACAGGATTATTGTTTGATACCAATAGTTCCGAATGGGCCGGGGATATTGCAGAGCGGAGAATAGCGAATATGCTGCCGTTGGATTATGAACC
The DNA here is from genome assembly GCF_003325355.1 of Runella rosea. Lineage (GTDB taxonomy): Bacteria > Bacteroidota > Bacteroidia > Cytophagales > Spirosomataceae > Runella > Runella rosea. The sequence goes on along the minus strand of NZ_CP030850.1, from coordinate 6,691,574 downwards.
CGAACCCCTAATGGAAAATAATCATTGGAAGTTGTTTTTACCCAAAAATACCCCCGAAACCCAAAGTAAGAGTGCCTTAGAACCCGAGCCAGCCCCTTTGGTTTCAATCAAACACACTTTTGAAGAAGATACTGTGGTGTTTCGTATTCAAGTAAAAAGGCCTGATGGAGAACCGTTACGCGGGCGACTGTCAGTGGCAGTGATAGAAGATATACAACATGAACTAAATCGTTTGGACACATTTGACTTATCTACCGATACATTACAAATAAAACGGGAGAAAAATGCCGTTACCTTAGAGGAAGTAAAAATCAAGGTAAAACGAAATAAAAAAGCCTCTCATACTTTATTAGGAAAAGTGGATTATGTGATAGATAGTGAAAATTTAAAAGATATCATCTCTGGAAACGTAATTACGGCACTCCAAAGTAAAGTACCAGGAATAGAAATTTTTGAAACGACGGATAATGCTGGATTTAGCCGTAAAGGAATCCGAATTCGAGGGGGAGGAAATAGTTTACAAAGAAGTAGTTCAGTAGAAGATGAGCCACTTTTCTTATTAGATGGAATTCCTTTGGGAACATTACAAAGTTTGAATGCCATCCCAATCAGCGATGTATTACAAATTGAAGTGATAAAAAGTGCCAATTCTTTTTTAGGTTCCAGGGGGAAAAATGGAGCAATAAACGTAGTAACTAAACGAGCCGCTGCCAACAGTACATCCCCCACGGCATCCATCAATGAAGGCAAATTATTTTTTTGGCAACCCTCCACTGATTTATCAACGCAGGGCGAGGCCGTTGTACGATTTGCTTTGCCAAAAGGAATAAAATACTATATCACAGTGAATGGAATTACTTCTGAAAATCAGCCTTTCACTAAGGAAATTTGGGTCTACTGAAATTTTAAAATCTGCTTATTCGGCATGATATAAACAGATTTTAAGTGAGGTACCCATTTACTTTTGACTTTCAACGGAATGGGCTTGCTGTTTTTTTGCCCTGAGCCTTTTCTACGCATCACGCAGCTTTTCGTTCTCCTTCAACAGCATAACGTTCATTTTTTCCAACATTCGGCATTTTTCGGCGTATTCTTCCGCCATAGCCCGCCACTTTTCTGTATCTGTATCTGTATCTGTATCTGTATCTGTATCTGTATCTGTATCTGTATCTGACACCAAATAGGAAAGTTTGATACGAAAGATTTTGGTCAGTGCCTGTACCTGCTCAATAGAAGGAAAGGATTTGCCATTTTCCCAATTATTGTAGGTGGGTTGACTGATGTTTTTTTTTCCTTGGCTGCTCAACTCCATAGCCACCCATTCCTGCGTCAATCCCAATTCATTACGACGTTTACGTAGTTTGTCTCCAATATTCATACTTTTCAGTTTGTGGATTTGTCAATTGATATTACAGTTGTTCCTATATTTCTATTGTCTTTAGAAAAAAGGTTTCGCCAAAATCAAAGAGTTTTCCACTACGTATGAATACAAATTGTGCTGTATCACGTATTCAATCTCAAGTAACGTAAATAATCTTAAAACCTATTTATTATTTTTCAAAAACTTATCAAGCGGTCAAAGCAGTATTATTACAAGTAAGATTTAGATTATTTTTATAAAAAATTCTGATAAGATGGTGAACAAAGTTCGATTAGGTTTGTAGTGCCTAAACAGCATACACATAGACAAAGCTATTTTACTGTTTGTATGATTAACTTAACTAGCCATTCCTTTACCGAGCGCGAAAACCTATTGGGCGTAGCCTGGACATACCTACGCAGCCTACAGCCATCCGTTACATTGACCACCCTGCGCAACACCCTCGAACAGCACCCCGATTACCCTAGCCTGTTGAGTTTGGGCGATACCCTCGACCGTTACCATATCGAAAACGCCGCCCTCCGCATTGACGCCGAGCAGTTGGCGTTGTTGCAAGTGCCTTACATAGCGCACCTGCATACCCACGGGGGCACATTTGTCCTTGTAGAAAGGGCTACCGACGAAACTTTCATCTACCGTAACGAAAAAGGAAAACGCATCACCGAAGCCCGTGAAGACTTTCTCAAAAGATGGTCGGGGGTAGTATTCATTGCCGAACCCACCGAAGCCTCGGGTGAGAAAGACTACGCCGCCAAACACCGTCAAGAACAACTTGAAAGCCTCCGTTGGCCGCTGATTATTGCGGGTTTTGTGCTGCTGACCATTGCGGGCATATTCCAAAGCCCCAATCTATCCACAGGAGCATTGTTAGGACTCAAAGCCATAGGGGTACTACTCACGGCCTTGCTGCTTTCGGTGCAGTATGGCAAACCCAATGATTTTACCGACTCCCTTTGCCACCTCAACAACCACACCGACTGCAACCACATCCTCACCTCTCCCGCCGCCAAAATCACACCTTGGCTGGGCTGGAGCGAAGTCGGATTCTTTTACTTTATGGGTGGGTGGATAAGCCTCACCCTAAATCCCTCTCCAAATGGAGAGGGGTTCAATATCCTCGTCATTCTTTCAATGTTGGCTTTGCCTTATACTTTCTGGTCTATCTGGTATCAGTGGCGCGTAGCTAAGCAGTGGTGCCCCCTGTGTGTAGCGGTGCAGGTGGTGATTTGGGTAGAGTATCTAAGTAGCCTCTTAACTCTCAAAGGGGAAATAAATATGTTCCCCCTTTGGGGTCGGACCCTCGCAGGAATAGGGGGCTTGGCTGTTGCGTTTGCACTCCCCATCCTCCTATGGCTGATCATCAAACCCCTGCTTCAAAAATCGCAGGAAGCGGAGCGTTGGCGGGGTGAATTGCGGCGGTTTAAGAACAATCCGGCTATTTTCAACGCCCTTTTAGCAAAACAAAAACAAATGCCGCCCGTACCGGCCGATTTACAGCCGATTATTTTAGGAAACCCCGCTGCGGAGCATACCATTACGATGGTGACCAATCCCTACTGTGGGCCGTGCGCCAATGCACATCTACAATTGGAAGAGGTATTGGCCGAAAACCCCCAAGTAAAAGCGCAGATAGTTTTTACTGTATGCCATGACTCCGATGGCAGAAAGACAAAAGTAGCCAAACACATGATGGCATTAGGATCTACTCACGAAAAGTTAGAGGACGGGATTGCCGCTTGGTATGCTCAAGCAAAAAAAGACTATGATACCTGGGCTAAGGCTTATCCTGCTGATACAAGCAACATACCCGAAAACGTAATAGCCGCTCACTGCGCATGGACCCAAAAAGCTGATATACAAGCTACACCTACGTTTTTTGTGGATGGATATGAAGTACCGCAAGTCTTTGGATTGGTACAAAGTGCGAATATGCTTACCCATTGGGAGCAAAAAATAGCCTAGCCATGAAAACTGCCCTTTTTATCCTATTGCCCTATCCGAGCCACTATTTTGTGGGCTTTGGCAAAGCGCGTCAACTAAAAGCGCAAGGGTATGAGGTGGTATTTACGGGTCTCAGTTCTCACCAAACGCTAATTGAGCGCGAGGGATTTGTATTTAAGCCTTTGCGTTATGCCAGTTCTTATAAACACTTGTCTTTTAGGTCATTGATTGCCTTGTTGATACAGACTTTGCTAAACAAGCCTTTTACCATACAACGATACCGAACTTTTTGGGAAGAAGTAAAAGAAATACAAGTATTAGCCGACGAACTGAAACCTGAAATACTACTGATAGATAGCCACTTAGGGCATTACGCGCTCTATTTATGGCAAACTCAATGCACTAAAATAATACTCAATACAAAGCTTTCTTCTTATCCGGAGATAGGTATTCCACCCTTAACGGAAGGCTGGCTTGCCAGCCGTAATGGATGGGCTATTGTTTGTGCTTGGGTAGGATGGCAGGTACATTTCTTGAAAAGAAAGTGGAAACAATGGCTCGAAAAAATAGCTTTTTTAGGAAAAGACGACCATTGGTTGTTAGAAAGGTTAGCCCAAAAAACAGGACAAAAATATTCGGATTGGTTTGATGATAACCACTGTTTTTATCCTGCCGTGAAAGCCCTACCCAAACTCATTACCTATCCCAGCGCATTGGAATATCCGTGGAAAAAGCCCAAAGCAGGAGAGTATTACGAGGCTATCCCTTTTGAGCGAAACGAAAGCCATCTTTTGAGTGAAGAGTACTGCCAACTGATGGCTCAATTACGCCTATTGAAACTTCAAAACCCAGCTATTAAGATAGTTTATGCCAATTTTGGAACTACTGGTTTGAATAATAACGAAAGGGGTTTACAGGCATTGGATAAACTGATAGCTGTGATACAAGACATGCCCAATATACGCTTGATTGTATCCACAAACTTTATCAAAAATATGAGTATCAGCAATGTTTTCTGTTTAGAAAATGTGCCACAGTTAGACCTATTGCCGCATTGTGATTTGATGGTGAGCCACGGTGGTCTAAACAGTATCTGTGAATGTATACAAGCAGGCGTACCTATGCTACTATGCCCTTTAAGCCACAAGGCAGACCATTTTGGTAATGCGGCTCGTGTTCAGTTTCATGGCATGGGGCTTATAGGTGATCTATTGAATGAACCCAAAAAGGCTCTAAAAAACAAAGTAGAGCAGCTTTGTTGTACCACAACAGTACCCTCTCATACCACTTGGAGAAAACCAAGTGAAATTTCTCTAACTGACTTTGCAAAGTGAACTAAATAGATTTTCTAACTTTAAAAACGGTACGGCGTTTCCGTACATTCAAAAAAATGAAAAATTTATTGATTAGACTATCCGACAATATTCTGTCGAAAAGCCAGATGAAAAATGTTAGAGGAGGAGATGACTATGGTGCTGGTTGTCCTGCAGGGGCATGTATTGGAAGAAAAAGTGACTGCGCAGCCGGTTGTACCAAATGTAGTACAGATGACAATAAGACCTATGGAACATGTTCGTAGTTAAATAAACTACAATAGGACAATACTGACTTTTTGTTAGTATTGTCCTATACAACTTTCATTTCTATCTTTTTCTCAACGGTGCAGCGTTTCTGCACATCCAAATACAATGAAAAAATTACTAATGCATTTTTCAGGCAATGTATTGTCGCGAAATCAAATGAAAAGTGTAAAGGGCGGATATTAAGGCTGTATTATAGGGCCATGTTTGGCAAATAGTGATTGCACAGGTGGTTGTAAATGTAGTTCAAGTGACCCAAGAGTTTTGGGAACATGTGGTTAAATAAACTACAAATAGGCCAATACTGACTTTTTGTTAACGTAAACTTTTCAAGAAATGTGCTATTAGGCAATCATTATCGGTTGTTAAGAAGGTATATTCAGTGGTTTGGTGTGCCGTAGGTACACAAACAGCTTTTAGTCGGTATATCTACGGCATACCTACTAAAAAAAATGACCATCTCACTATCCATAATTTGCCTCGTAGAGGTCCGTTATCAAGTATTTATATTGAAAAGTTCGCGTTTTTATTAGTATTGTCCTATAAAACTTACAATTTCATTATAGTGTCCTTTCCTTAATTTGTTTGTATTCTAACCAATAAATCTAACACAGATGAAGCCTTTTTTACTAATTCCCATTCTCCTGATTCCAACATTCCTTGGGGCCCAGAGCAGCGTATATAAAGTAGAAGGAAAATTAGGGAGAATTAACCCTACAGACAAAGCTTATGTAATTTATGGAATTGGAAACAAAGGATATACAGATTCTGCCGACGTCCGGAATGGGAAATTTATTGTGACAGGAACCATCGATCAACCATATTATGCATGGCTGTCTGACGGTAAAAAATCTATCCGTTTCTATTTAGAACCGGGCACTATTTCTGTAACGAGTCCGGACTCTATTGAAAATGCGGTGGTGGTCTCACCCATGAACATCGACAATCAGAAGCTTAAAATGATGCTTAAACCGACAGTCGACCAATTGGCTCTGTTAGAAAAGGAATATCAGGCAGCTACACCCGAACAGAAAAAGGTGAAAGGGTTTAATGAGGCTTTCGAGAAGCAGCAAGATGTCGTTTATAATAAGCAGGAAAAAATTAAAGCACAGTTTATTCGAGAGAATTTAACATCTATGCTGAGTCTATATGTTTTAGATCAATATACAGATTGGAATGCTCCCGATTTTTCTGAATTGGAACCGATGTTCAGCTCACTGGCCGAGGCCATTAAAAACAGTAAACTGGGCAAAGCGTACGCAAAAAAACTGGCTCTTATTCAAGCCACATCGGTGGGTTCATTGGCTCCTGATTTTACCCAACCGGATACTTCCGGGAAAGCCGTGTCCTTGAGCAGCTTTCGTGGAAAATACGTATTGGTCGATTTTTGGGCGAGTTGGTGTGGACCCTGCCGGGCCGAAAATCCGAATATTGTCAAGAACTTTCATCAATACAAAGACAAAAATTTTACGGTTTTAGGTGTTTCATTAGATAGACCTAACGGGAAAGAAGCTTGGCTAAAAGCCATCCACAAAGACCACCTTGACTGGACTCATGTTTCGGAGTTGAAACAATGGAATGCCGATATAGTAAAGCAATATGCCATTCAGGTTGTTCCTCAAAACTTCCTGATTGGGCCTGATGGTAAAATCCTTGCGAAAAATATACGGGGAGAAAATTTGGACAAAAAATTAGCTGAAATTTTTAATAGTAAACCCTAATTAGGAAATGGTGGCTACGTATTATGAGCGGAGCTACTCGGTGCAATAGCGAATCTAAATCAGCAAAGTGGTGGAGGTTATTATTTTTTACTTTTACTCGTTGGTATGCTTTGGCTCAATACCCATCAGAATACTCCGTTAATCGTTAGGTAGGTTCATTCATTTGGGAAAAATTACCTTTTATCAAGAATGGTCAAAAAGTTCCCCTCTACCGTCGAATCGCAACACGATACCATGACCGAAACGTCGGACCGCGATACATCAGGCGGCAGGAACTCCTGCCTAGTGCACCGAAACATTCAACTTACGTTCCTGCCCATGGTAACCAAATTTTTAAAGGCTTATGAAATCTTTCCCCATTTATAAGCAACACGATGCCATGGATTGCGGCCCTACCTGCTTACGCATGGTGGCTAAGTACTACGGACAAAGTTACTCGGCGCAGGCATTGCGGGAACGTACGCAGATTGGCAAAGATGGGGTCAATCTATTGGGGATTTCAGAAGCCGCCGAGAGCATCGGGTTTCGTACAGTTGCGGTTAAAATTCCGTTTGAAAAACTCATTCAGGAAAACGCCTTCCCGTGTATTGTCCACTGGAGTCAGAATCATTTCGTGGTGGTTTGTGGGGTTGGGGTAAAGCCATTTTCATTTTTTAATAGACGCATAAAGCAGCAACTTTCTAAAATTAAGGTTCAAGTTGCTGACCCCGCCCGTGGGCTTATCACCTACACCCGTGAGGAGTTTGAAAAACAATGGGCTACCACCATTTCCAACGGTCAAAAAATGGGCGTGGCGTTGTTATTGGAACCGACGCCTGAATTCGGAAAAGAGCATGAATCGAATGGTCGCACCAGCGAAGAAAAAGGGTTAGGAGCCGGTCGTTTGGGCACGTATCTCTATCAAAATCGCCGTTTGGTGGGGCAGTTGGGCGTGGGGCTGTTGGTGGCGAGTTTGTTGCAGCTTATTTTTCCTTTTTTGACGCAGTCGGTGGTGGATGTAGGTATTCAAACCCGCAACCCTTCGTTTGTTTTGTTGGTCTTATTGGCCCAGTTGGCACTGACCGTCGGGCGCACCTCGGTAGAGTTTATACGTTCATGGTTGTTGATGCACCTCAGTACGCGGCTCAATCTGTCGCTGCTCTCCGATTTTCTTATCAAACTCACCCGTTTGCCACTGTCCTTCTTTGATACCAAGCAGTTTGGCGATATAATGCAAAGGATTGGTGATCATCATCGCATTGAGCAGTTTCTCACGGGTCAGACCCTCAACACGCTCTTTTCGTTGTTCAATTTGCTGGTGTTCGGGGCGGTATTGGCTTTTTATAATCTCACTATTTTTGGGGTTTTGATGCTGTCGGCGGTGCTCTACGCGGGTTGGGTGGTGTTGTTTTTGAAATTTCGTCGAAAATTAGATTATCAGCGTTTTAGCATCTCCGCCAAGAGTAACAGCACCTTGGTGCAACTCATTCAGGGAATGCACGAAATCCGTTTGGCGGGTGCGGAGACTCCCATGCGCTGGCAGTGGGAACAACTGCAAACCCAATCGTTCAAACTCGGCATGAAAGGCTTGACCGTGTCGCAGTGGCAACAAGCGGGCGCGTTGTTTATCAACGAAGGCAAAAGCATTTTTATCACTTTTCTGTCGGCCCAGGCGGTCATCAACGGGCAGCTTACCCTGGGTGGGATGCTGGCGGTGCAGTACATCATCGGGCAAGTCAACGCCCCGCTCCAGCAGCTCATCGGCCTCGTGCAGTCGGGGCAGGATGCCAAAATCAGTTTGGAACGATTGAATGAAATCTACGAACTGGAAGACGAAGAGACGGGGCAGGGCTTAGTGGAACTGCCCACCTCCCAAACTCTTTCCATGCAATCCCTGTCATTTACGTACCGAGGAGCGGGCAACGAGCCCGTACTGAACGACATCCACCTGACTATACCGCAGGGGAAAACCACCGCCATTGTGGGCATGAGCGGCAGCGGCAAAACCACCCTGTTGAAATTATTGCTGCGCTTTTATGACCCTACCAAAGGTAAAATCCTCATCGGCGGAGTGGGGTTAAACAACATCAGTCACAAATACTGGCGCAAACAATGCGGTGTAGTGATGCAGGATGGATTTATTTTTTCAGACACCATTGCCCGCAACATCGCCGTGGGCGTAGAAATCATTGATCGCCAAAAACTCTATCAGGCCGCCCAAGTTGCCAATATTCTCGATTTTATCGAATCATTACCGCTGGGTTTTCACACCAAGATCGGCGCTGAAGGCATGGGGGTCAGTCAGGGGCAAAAGCAGCGTTTGCTCATTGCCCGAGCCGTTTACAAAGACCCGCAATACATTTTCTTCGACGAAGCTACCAATGCCCTTGATGCCCACAACGAAGCCGTGATTGTAGAAAACCTGAATGAATTTTTCAAAAACAGAACAGTCATCGTGGTAGCGCACCGACTGAGCACCGTAAAAAATGCCGACCAGATTGTGGTGCTCGACAAAGGCAGAATCACGGAGATTGGGACGCATTCGAACTTAACCACACAGCAGGGCGATTACTATCAGTTGGTAAAGAATCAATTGGAGCTGTGAGTCATTGAAGGGAAAGGGGTTGGATTTCTACGAAATGACAAAATAATAGAAATGACAAAGGAAGAAAATCACTTATTCACCGACCGCCCCGAAGGTGCTGCGCTGTTTGAGGAACTTCGCAGTGAAGAAATTCAGGAAGTGCTTGGCCACGCTCCCCCGTGGGCTGTTCGCTGGGGCAATACGCTTTTTCTCGTGATTTTGGTTGGAATCATAGGTTTAAGTTGGTTCATTCACTACCCCGAGCTAGTCATCGCCCCGTTTCGGCTCACGTCAGATGACGTACCAAACCCGTAGTAGCCAAAACCAACGGTCGCTTGGTCAAAGTGTGGATTAAAGATAATCAGCACGTGCAGCGGGGGCAGTTGTTGGCCTATTTGGAAAGCACAGCTTCGCACCGCGAAGTATTGACGCTGGAGAAACAACTGGAAACCTTGGCCCAGTGGGTACAAGCACAACGTTTTGAAGCCCTTGCTTCTTTCCACCCCGGAGACTTTCGTCAACTGGGGGAGTTACAGGCCGACTATCAAACATTTATGCAACAGTTTTCCGAGACCGCTACGCTTTTTGCCAATGGCTACCTCCTCCAAAAAACCAATTTCTTACACGCCGAACTGACCGATTTACAACAAAACCGTGCCCAATTGACGGAGCAGCTTGACATTCAAAAAAAGGAACTTGCTTTGGCCGAAAAAGAATTTGAAATGCATCGAACACTCTTTGCGGGAAAAGTGATTGCCCCCGTAGAATACAACCGCGAGGAACGAAATTACTTGGCCAAACAATTGCCCTTGAAGCAACTAGAAATGAGCCTCACTGGCAATCGAACCGCACAAACCCAAAAACAAAAAGAATTGGCTGAACTCAGCAAACAGGCCAACGACCAAAAAGCACAATTTACCCAAGCAATCAGCACATTTCGGTCGGCAATTGGAGCATGGAAAGCCCGTTTTTTGCTCACCGCCCCCAAAGATGGGCGCGTGACTTTTGCGGCACTTTGGCAGGAAGACCAGACCGTTAAAAATGACGAGATTCTGTTTCACATTGGAGCTTCGCAGAAAAACTATTTTGGGGAGGCGCACATCCCTCAAACCAATACAGGAAAAGTCAAGCCCGGACAGCGGGTATTGGTGAAGTTTCAGAGCTATCCGTATGAGCAATTCGGAATCGTCGAAGGAAAAGTTCAACATATTGCCAGCATCCCCTCCTCCGACAGCACCTTTAGGGCCATCATCTCTTTGCCCAAAGGGTTACAGACCTCTTCGCACAAAACGCTTCCGTTCAAAAATGGATTAAATGCCTCTGCCGAAATCGTCACTGAAGATTTACGTGTGGCCGAACGGATGTTTTACGAAGTAAAAAGGCTCATCAACAGGCCATAACTTACATAAACACAATATCGGTAATCAATTCATAACCAAAGGAATCATTGAGAGATTGGATGAGTCTGCGTTTGGCAATCACCAATTCATGGGCCGATAGTGCCAAGCCCCATTTTAGCCCCGTTGTTGAGTAGGTTTGCGTAAACTGTGCTTAATGTAGAAGCAACAATTATTACGAAAGAAATCTGCAATGAACAACAAACTCAAGCCCTTGTTTTTGGTTATCATTTTTGTCGTTTTATCAGGATTACAAATAAGTACTTTGGCACAGGGCCCAGGTCCGGGACAAAGAATACCCCTCCCTCCCATACCGATAAAAGGCGATACGACCCATACCCTTTCCAAACACTTCACGCCCGCCTCTGCCGCCGCAAAAACAACGGATGCCAAGGGGTTTATTCAACGTTGGCTGGTGCTAGAACCGGTCAAAAAAGATATTGTCAGGAATAATATTTTCACCGACAACTACCTCAAAACAACATTTTCTACCGATAATTTTTCGGGCGATTATACCACCGTTCCCAAAAATGGTGAAACGGTAAAAGTGGGAAATCAGGAACTGAAATGGTATGCGTTGGACAGCAAGGCGTTCAACTTTAATTTATACCATTTTACCTACGCCCTTAACAAACCCAAATACGGCATACTTGTCTGGCTAGTTACGGTCATCAATTGTCCCGAAGAAATCAAAAACGTTAGGATGGCTGCCGGATGCAATTCAGGAAGCATGTGGTGGCTGAATGGTCAGGAAGCATTGCTGCTTTCAGGCGACAGGGATATGATTGCCGATAATGGCACCTCTGCACGGTTAACGCTAAAAAAGGGAAAGAACATCGTCCGTGGGGCGGTAATAAACGGACCGGGGATGGCTAATTTCTGTGTTCGTTTTTTAGATGAAAAAGGAGCGCCCGTAAAAAACCTCAGTATCAGTTACGAATAATTAGGAATCTATCTGTTTAAGGTAATGAACATAAATCTGTACATGAAAAGAATGAAAGTAGCCGCCCTGACAACGGTAGTAGCTTTATTAATAACACAAACAGTATCAGCACAGGTTGGAAGACCCTTTATCCATGACCCCTCAACCATCGCTGAATGTGACGGCAAGTATTACACCTTCGGCACCGGCGGTGGCGGATTAATTTCCAACGATGGCTGGACATGGCACGGCGGCGGGGTGAGACCGGGGGGTGGGGCTGCTCCTGATGTCATCAAACTCGGGGATCGTTACCTTGTCATCTACGGCGCAACCGGCGGTTCACCCAACCACAAAGGGGCTATTTTGACCATGTGGAACAAGACATTGGACCCCAAGTCTCCTGACTTTAAATATTCTGAACCGATTGTCGTGGCAACGTCGGATGGCTACGAAGAAAACGACGCCATTGACCCCGGTGTGATGCTAGACCCTACTACCGGACGTCTTTGGCTAACCTACGGTACGTATTTTGGATTCACTCGTCTGATAGAATTAGACCCCAAAACGGGAAAACTAAAGGCAGGCAATAAACCCGTCGATGTAGCCATCGTATGCGAAGCCAGCACGTTGGTCTACCGTGACGGTTGGTACTACCTGCTGGCCACGCATGGCAGTTGCTGCGACGGAGCCAACTCTACCTACAATGTGGTGGTGGGTCGTTCAAAAAAAATAACTGGCCCTTACCTTGACAATGTCGGAAGAAGCATGTTGGAAGGTGGCGGTAAAATGGTGGTTGCTACCCGTGGAGGATTAATAGGCCCCGGGCATTTTGGACACATCATTTTGGAGCAGGGAGTTGAAAAAATGTCCATCCATTATGAAGCTGATCTGGCGCAAAGCGGTCGAAGTGTATTGGGTATCCTTCCGGTGGTTTGGAAAGATGGGTGGCCTGTGGCCGGAGAAAAGTTTAGAGAAGGCACGTATGAAATTGAATCCGTACGAAGAGGTTATGGATTGGAATTGGCCGTTGATTTTACCAGAATGCCAAACGCACCACGAGGATTTAACCAGCCCAATAATGAACCCATAAAACCCGTTCCGGCGCAGCAATTAGCCGATGTACAGAAAACCTGGCCCACCGGTACCATTAACGTAAGAATAGGCGACTACATGTCCCGTCCCCATCAACAATGGACGATTACGGATGCGCCTGATACAACAGGGTATCTGGGCGGACCGTACTATAAAATTGTATTGGCAGGAACCGATCGGGCATTAGCGGCCACGGCCGATGCAGAAGTAATCACCGTACCAGCATTTACAGGCGCGCCCGAACAGTTATGGCGCATCGATCAATTGACGGATGGTACCTACCGAATAATGCCTAAGGTTGTTCCCAATTCAGGCAAGAAGTTAGCGTTGGTCTCTTCAGGAGACAGCACCCCGACATTGGCAGAATTTGATTTCAACAGCGATAATTCTAAATGGAATTTTAGGGCTCACTAAGGATCTTTTTATCATTCAGCAACAGCGGGTTGGAAACATCCTGCTGTTTTTTATATTTGGGGGAGTTTGTGGCGTAGATACTTCGTTTTGGAGGTATATACGCCAAAAGTAGCGTATATACAGATGTTAGGCACCAATAGCAAGAAACCGCATGACACAAACAAAACGACTCAAAATTTACTGCTTTTTGCTTTTAACAATAAGTATTTTTGGCAACACGTTTGGACAAGATTTTGTCGAAGTAAGACCCGTTTCGAAAGATGTTTTAAAAATAAAACTAATTTCTTTCAAGAACATATTTACTAAATCAGGATGGCGAAGTCAATATTTTTATGAAAATGGAAATCTTTTAAGACAGATTAACTATTACAAAAACGAACTGAGAATGGATGAAAACTACACATATATTAACGGAATAAACTCGATTAAAGTCAAACAAAATTATACTAACAAAAAAGGATTTTCAATAACTATAACAAATTTTGACAGTTTAAAGAAAATTTCAAAATCAGAACTATACTTTTCCAATGACACAATTAATCCTGTTTCTTTAAGAAATAATTTTGTTTATTCAAATAATGGCAAACTTATTTCATACAAAAGTACCCATATTAAAACTAATCAATCAGTGTGTTTGGAATTTAAATATGAAAACGGACAGTTAAAAGAAGAATTATTATACAATGATTGTCAAAGACTTACAAAAAAAACCACAATAAGTTATGATAAAATGGGCAACCCAGTTTTTGAAGAAATAGACTACCAAGATCCAAATTCAGTAATAACAGGTGCTAGGTCTGAAAGAGGTATGCAGAGATATTTTTATGTTTTTGACAAAAGAGGTAATTGGACAAAAAGATATTTCATAACTTCAAGAGGACAAAGATTTTTAGAAATGAAGAGAAGAATAACATATAAAACTTACTGACCAAAGAACAAGCTACTGCTGCCAACATGGGTTTGTGGCAAGTGGGGGCTGACGAAAGTAATTGAACATTGGTAACTTTATTGTACTTTTGTTTCGGCTAACGGAAACCTTTTGAACATTAGTAAGTAATTGAGCATTAGCAATTTATATCGGCGGACGTTCGGGCTTTTGTGTTTCACCCCCCACTTCGCCAAGCCCCAAAACGTTATGCCCAGCCAGGAAAATCGCTAGTTCAACATTTCTGCAAGTCAGCAAATCCAAGCCAATTTCAGCGTTCTTTGAACAAAATCACCACTTTGCGCAAGATTAAAATGATTTTGCAGGCATTCTATCAGGCCATCAAATAAACACAATATCGGTAATTAATTCATAACCAAAGGAGTCGTTGAGGGATTGGATGAGTTTGCGTTTGGCAATCACCAATTCGTTGGCCAGAGGGGCCGAGTCCAGTCGAAGAAACAGGACTTTGTCTTTTACGTAAATATCTGAAGTACGCGAAGCAATCTCTTTGCCCACCAGTTTTTCCCAGTACACTTTCACCGACGACTCATCAAATTTCCCGCGCAGACGGTAAATTTCCAACATTTTATTGATGGCATCGCCCACGGTAGTCACCCCCGGACGGCGGGCTGCATTTTCTTTTTTAAAACGGTAAACCATATTTACGGGCAGAGTTTGCTACGACAAATCTACAATAAGATGAAGAAATTTGGATTGGAACAACGAGTTTTTTCTGATTTATTTTGGATTCAGCCCTTTGCGCTGTAATATTGCACCATCAAGTCAGTTGCTTCTCATACGCACAGCGATTGATTTATAAAGAAGGGGGGAGAGAATAGGCTCCGCGAACCTCTGGCAACCTGTTTCCAAATACACGAGATAAGGTGCTAATTCCTACCTAAGCGGTCGCAAAAACGACCCTCAGGGGATATAAATCGAAACATTCATGTTAAGATTCCCGGAAAAACAAATGCGCCTTTTGCGCAACACACGTTTGTCATCTTTTCGTTAAGATGTACTGGGCCAGTACTATCCCTTTGAAATTGAAAACGCTGAAACAACAAAACCACTTTTAATTGTTTTTGAACCTTGGCAGTTACTTTATTCAAATATCCTTACACGTTTCCTTTGGAACTGGGCGGCGAACTGGCAGGCTTCCAATTGGCGTACACTACCCACGGCACCCGCAACGCCGACAGCAGCAATGTTTTATGGATTTGCCACGCCCTCACGGGCAGCTCTGACCCCACCGATTGGTGGGATGGGTTGGTAGGCCCTGGGCTTCATTATGACCCCAAGGATTGGTTTATTATATGCGTAAACGTACTCGGCTCGCATTACGGCTCCACCAATGCCCTGAGTATCAACACCAAAACAAAAGCGCCTTACTTTCAAAGCTTTCCTGACATCACCATTCGGGACAACATCTACGCTTTTGAACTCCTGCGTGAACACCTCGGTATTGACCACATTCATACTTTGGCCGGCGGCTCTTTGGGCGGACAACAAGCCCTCGAATGGGCCATCATCAAACCCGATTTAATCGAAAATCTGGTCCTGATTGCCACCAATGCCCTCCACTCACCGTGGGGAATTGCGTTCAATGAATCGCAGCGCATGGCCATCAAAGCCGACCCCACTTGGCAGGAAGCCCGCCCCGACGCAGGCATCGAAGGCATGAAAGTAGCGCGCTCCATTGCACTGCTGTCGTACCGCAATTATGACACCTACGACTTTACCCAAGCCCGCGACAGCAACGAACAAACCGATCATTTTCGGGCGGCTACGTATCAGCAATACCAAGGCGATAAATTGGCCCACCGCTTCAATGCGTTTTCTTACTGGACGCTCTCACGCATGATGGATTTGCACAACGTGGGCCGCAACCGTCCGAGCGTTACCAATGCGCTCTCGCAAGTAAAAGCGCATACGCTGGTGGTGGGCATCAGTTCGGATATTTTATTCCAACCCAGTGAGCAAAAATTTCTCGCCCGACACATTCCTGATGCTGAGTACCAAGAAATTGACTCACTCTACGGTCACGACGGTTTTTTGATTGAATACAAGCAATTGAAGCAGATTTTACAAGCTTGGGAAACCAAAGGAATCCCGCAAGGACGTTAATCTCAATTCACCCCAGATGCTCAAAAAAGCCCTCCTTGCTGTTTTACTTGTACTCGTCATCCTCGGCATCATCTATCGAGAACTAATCAGTTACGGATACATGCAGGCCAAGGGCCAGGTGAGCATTTTGTTCAACACCCGCCCAGTCTCGGAAGTTTTGCAGGACCCTACCCTCCCCGACTCGCTCAAACAGCGGCTAAAACTCATCGGTGAAATCAAAAAATTTGCGATTGATTCGCTGGGTTTGGATTCTTCGGGCAGTTATACCGAATTTTATGACCAAGGGGGCAAACCCATTTTATGGGTGCTTACCGCCTGTGAAAAATTCCAAATGAAGCCCAAGCAATGGAGCTTTCCCATCATCGGGACGTTTGCTTACAAAGGTTTTTTTGATACCACCCGCGCCCACACCGAAGAGAAAACGCTACTAGAAGCAGGATTTGACACCCAAATCAACGAAGTATCGGCTTGGAGTACGTTGGGGTTTTTCAAAGACCCGATTTTATCTTCCATGCTCTACCGTGGCGAAGGCAGTCTGGCCAACCTCATCATCCATGAAATGACCCACGGCACGCTATTTGTGAAGGATAATCTCGAATTAAATGAAAATCTGGCAAGCTTCGTCGGCGACTACGGGGCGGTGCGATTTATGGAAGCAAAATACGGAAAAAACGCTCCGCAGCTTGAACGTTATGAATTTCGAAAACGCTACAACGACGCGCTCAGTCAGCACATAGTACGCGGGGCTAACCAATTGGACAGCCTTTATAAAAAGTTTGCGCCTTCACTTGCTACATCCCTCAAAGACAGCCTCAAAACGGCAAAAATCCAGCATATTGTCCAAAGTTCAGATACGCTTTTGCGGGGATTGGTTGGCAAAAAATACCCGTGGCGCGGCAAGAAACTACCCAACAACGCGTTTTTTATCGGGTACCTTACGTACCATTCTCAACAAAATCAGTTCAATAAAGAATTTAACGAAAGGTTTAAGGGTAATTTTCGTGCATATCTTTCGTACTTAAAAACGAAGTATCCTACCTCCTTTTAGGAACAATTTTGAACTTCTATCTGCGTTTAATTGTAAATTTGGATGTGTATACGAATCGTCTCCTTAAATCCTTGCCTCAAAAACCATTTCGGGCTTTTAATCGTACATTTAAAGACCCTAAACGAGACCTCAAAAATACACTTGCCGTGTTAACAAAAACAATGAATGTATGCTTCGACGCAGTGTCATAGCCTTATGGGTGTTGCTGATTTTACCGGCTTTTCATGCCAAAGATTCTTATCGCCGAGTGGCTCAAACTAGCTTTGGCGTAGGGGAGCATTTTGAATATCGTGTTCATTACGGCATTTTCAATGCGGCAGATGCCGTGGTAGACGTAAGCCCTCAAATTCAGTACGTTAACGGTAGACCTTGCTATAAAATAAGCATTGTGGGCACCACACTCGGGGCCTTCAGTTGGTTTGCCAAAGTACGTGATGAATGGCAATCATGGATGGATACCTCTGCCATTGTATCGCAGAAATTTTACCGGAATATTCAGGAAAATAATTACCGAAAAGTAGAAACAACCCTTTTCAATCACGCCACCGACGATGCCGTGGTGACCGACGAAAACGGCAGCAAAAAGTTTGACGTTCCCAATCATATTCAGGATGCCATCAGCGGGTATTTTTATTTGAGAACGTTAGATTTCAACAAATTACAACCCAACGACGTCGTCGATGTTCCTACTTTTCTGGAATCTTCGGTCTATAAATTAAAAGTAAAATACCGCGGCAAAGACACAATTAAGACCAAATTCGGAAAAATAAAGGCATTAAAACTAACACCTCTTATGCCTGACAATCAACTATTTAAAGGCGAAAATTCAATCCGAATTTGGGTTTCCGATGATGCCAACAAGGTTCCCATTAAGGTGGAGGTCGACCTTTGGGTCGGTTCGTTGGTCATGGAGGTTCGGTCTTTCAGGGGTGCCCGCAACAACTTCAACTGGTACTGATTCTTCGTCAGATTCAGATGACCACCAAAACGATTCTTCGTAAGTAGTTTGTTTTTCGTTCCACTCCCTGAACGAATCATTGAAGGTTTTTAGGTTGATGCACATGGTGTGCGACTAGAAAGGAGGTTCTTCCGAAGGATTTGGCGGCGGGAAGTTCATCGCGCCCAAATCGTTGGCTTTGCTTCGAAATGTTCCTCCGGCAGCAGCAGGAGTATCAAAAGAGGCAGGAATACTACCCGTGTTCAGCGGGGCATTATTACCAGAGTTGGCCGAATAATAGCCGTCCAAATCAGTAAATTTGGTGTATTTACCGATAAAGCGCAATTGAATAGTGTCCAACGAACCACTACGGTTTTTCGCCACAATCACCTCACCAATACCCTGTACCGAATTGCCCGCTTCATCTTGCGTAAATCCGTAGTATTCAGGCCGATAAAGGAAAGCCACCATGTCGGCATCCTGCTCAATAGAGCCTGATTCACGTAAATCGGACAGTTGCGGTCGCTTATCTCCGCCCCGGGTCTCAACCGCACGACTCAACTGCGACAGCGCAATCACGGGCACATTTAATTCTTTGGCTAAGTTCTTGAGAGCCCGCGAAATAGACGCAATTTCCTGTTCACGGTTTCCACCGCCTTTACCTCCGTCGCCCTGCATCAACTGCAAGTAGTCAATCACAACCATCTGTATGTCGTGCTGCTGCTTGAGGCGGCGGCATTTGGCGCGTAGTTCCAAGATAGAAAGCGCAGGAGTATCATCAATAAAAATGGGCGCCCGCATCAAGCGGTCGATACGTTGGTGCAACTGCGTCCATTCATGGGGGGCAAGATTTCCTTTTTTAAGTTTTTCGCTATCAAGCTCCGCTTCGGCCGAAATCATACGATTAACCAGCTGTACGGCCGACATTTCCAGCGAAAAAATGGCTACTGGCATCCCAAAATCAACGGCGGCGTTGCGAAGCGACGAAACCACGAAAGCGGTTTTACCCATGGCAGGGCGTGCCGCCAAAATGATTAATTCGGTAGGTTGCCAGCCCGAAGTTAAGCGGTCCAATTGTGTAAAACCAGAAGGAACCCCCGTCAAACCGTCCTTTTGTTCGCGGCGACGTTCGAGTTCTTTCAACGCCTCGTTCATGAGCGTACTCATGTCGGCGTAGTTTTTCCTGATATTCGACTCTGAAATCTTAAACAGCGACTGCTCGACGGTATCTAGAAGGTTAAAAACGTCGATGGTATCTTCAAATGCGTCCTGTAAAATCTTGGAGGCCACCGTAATCATCTCGCGCTTCATGGCCGATTGGGCAACCACGCGAGCATGATATTCGATGTTGGCCGCCGAGTTAATTTTCGTCGTCAACGACGTTACATATTGCGCTCCTCCTACCACTTCAAGCGTACCCAATTGACGTAACTGGGTCGTAACCGTCAACAAATCAATGGGTTCGGAATTCGTAAAAAGAGTAATAATCGCATTGTATATTTTTTGATGAGCTTCTTTGTAGAAACTATCCGGCTTTAAAATATCAATGACCGAATTGAGCGCATCTTTCTCAATCATCAAAGCTCCCAGTACCGCCTCCTCTAACTCCAACGCTTGTGGGGGCAATTTTCCCATACTCGTCCCACTCTCCAGCCAACGATTGCTAGGATTGGGGCGGGAACTGTTCCCAAGAGATTTTTTTTGAAGAAAATTGTATGATTTATCGTTGTCCATATGGCAAAATCTACTACAATGATAAGCCTATTTTTACGATTCTGAAAGTGCTTTTGGAAACAAAAATTTGGATTTTTCTTTAACTCATTGATAGCAAATGTCCTACAAAACAGATGCTGCCTCGGGAATTCGGTCAAAAATTGTTTCAATCTCTCCTCTGACCAATGTGTAATCCAACTCTGCACAAGTCTTACCCGGCTCCCGAATCAGCAGGGCTTTTGTACCATTTTGATAATGGCCCGAGTAAGGCATGTAAGTATCAAAGTTGTTTAACTGCCCAAACAATAATATCCCAAAAGTGCCAACGGCATTGGCCAAATGCGCGGGACCACTGTCGATACCAATAAAAAATCGGGCGCGTCGAATGATTTCGGCAGTTTGCAAAATGGAAAATTGCCCACACAAATTCAAATAGTGAGCATCCGTACTGTCAACGACATTTTTTAAGCCGATTTCGGCTACATAATACCCTTTTTCGTGCATTAACCAGTTGACAAGTTTATTCCAGTTCTCTACCGACCAATCTTTGGCGGGATAGTTAGAACTGCAATGAATGACAACCAGTTTTTTGGGCAATTGCAACGCCTCTACCCGCGTGCGGTCAGCATCGTTGATAAACACTTTTGGCACATCATCGACAATGGGTAATGCTGCACACTGCTGAAAAATGGAGAGCAGGTTTCCTTTCTCGAAATAGTTAAAAACGGTAATGTCTTTTTGTGCCGCCACACGGTTGACGTGCACATCCTCACTTACGGAATCTCGGTTACTCTGCCAAAATTCTAGGTTATATACCTGCTCAAAAACACCTGACTCACACACCAATATCCGCTGTAAAACAGAAGGTTGTGCCCATACCCTATCAATTTCAGGGTGTCTTTCCACCAATTCTTTAAATACAGGCCGCACAATCCAAACGATGTAAGCATTGGGGATAAGCGCCCGCACTTGACGGACAATTGGCTCGGCGGCCACAATGTCACCAAAATGCTCAGTCCGCAAAATAGCCACCATTTTTCTACGTCCTTTCAACGAAATCTTAAGAATCAGGAAACGTACAATTACGCCCAATGCCCCCGCGTATTCACCCAAAATGTAAGTGTATTTACGAAAACGATGAACCCAAAGGGCCTTTAAAGCAGAAACATCCATACAAAGCTGAGACTTTATTCTTTTGGCAAAAAATGATTTAGTTTATTTATAGCGACCAAATCACTGTTACTCAATATTATTCAACTGACATATAAACGCAAAATTAGGGTAAAAACGGATTTTATGGTGATAAAATCTCGTGTTTTATCCCTTTCAGTTAGTATTCGGCACAATTCATTTAGAATTTTAGCCAAAATCGTACCAGAGCGTCAACAATGTTGGCTATTTTTGGGCCAAGTCTTCTCAGTTATCAGCGATACAAACCTTGATTTACCGTAATGTCAACTAAATTTTTTCTGCAGTCGGGGGCCATTTTAGGCGCGTTGGGCGTCGCCATAGGTGCTTTTGGCGCTCACGCCCTCCGACCCACACTCGAAGCCTCTGGGCGAATGGACACTTTTGAAACGGCCGTGAAGTATCAATTTTACCACGCATTAGCGCTCGTACTTATTAGCATTTTGCTCCAAAATGTGGCACTTACTTCTGCCAAGTGGTACCATTGGGCTGGCTATTCATTTTTGGGCGGTGTCATTGTTTTTTCAGGCTCTCTTTACACTATTTGCTTTACAGGCATCAAAGCATTTGGCGCCGTGGCGCCCATTGGCGGCACCCTCATGATTGTGGGCTGGGTATTGCTTTTTCTGGGGGCAACGAAGCAATAACTTTCAACCAAAAATTCAATAAAAAAGGTAGTGGGATAATCCCGCTACCTTTTTTATTGAATTCAAACCAACGATTCTAGCCGCCCAATGCAGTCATGTATTGCTGCAATAAGGTTTCGTATTTCTTGGCTTGAGCCTCTTGTTTCCCTTCACGGCAGGCATTGGCGAGCGTTTGCAAGATGTACAACTGAATATTTGTATCCTGATTCACCCCGTGCTGTTGGTTGTATTTAAGAATATCTTCCGCACGGCGGCTCATTACTTCCGCGATTTCGAGGGCCTTTTTAGGTTCTCCCAACGCAAACAAGTAATTCACGTAGTTGGCCGTAATCTGATCGTAAGGGATGGTTTTATCCGGCATTTTAGTGAGGATAAAATTAAGCGCCGTTTTGGCCTTTTCGGTTTTTCCTTCACGAATCAACTGATCAACCAAACGCATAAAGGCAATGCGAGCCGAGAATGCGGGCGAACCTTTGTAAGTACCATCGTAATAAGCATTGGTATTGTCCAATTCGCGCCAGAAAGTTTTCTTCATGAGGTTTTCAGACATGATGTCGGTATTTACGTAGCCATCTGAAGCACCCGGAACCCGAACAGGCAACAAACGATAAGCGTATCCTTCCAACTGCATGAATTCTTTCAAATTCAGGTAGTTATCATTGGTCAAAGTTCCTGAGAAATACACTGGGCGTTTCCAATCGTTGGTCGCAATGATGTCCAACATAATGAGGTCTGACTTGTACAAATCACGCTTACCCATGGTCCACTGCATGGTATCTTTTACAAAAGCCGACAATTCAGGCTTCAGAATGTTCATCTTACGAACTTCGTTGGGGTTAATACCCAACACCAAGACCGACGAAGGCAGGATGCTGGTCATCTCACCGCTGGTCAATGGCACCTGAATGGCCGCGTTATTTTGTTTTACCAACGCCATGTATTCTTTGAGGTTGATACCGTTTTTAACGGCTGGCATCTCATAGAAAGGCACGATGTCGTTTTTGCCCGCCGCGAAGTTTTCGTATTCCAACGAAATCGGCAATGGATCAGATTCGTAGGTCTTACGCTTCATTTGGCCGATGTACCAATCGGTGCCCAATAGACTCAGGTTACACACTCGAACGTCGGTACGGAAACCTTCTACTTCCTGAACGTACCAAAGCGGGAAGGTATCGTTATCGCCACCCGTAAACAAAATCGCATTGGGAGCGCAGGAATTAAGCAAGTTCTTGGCAAAATCAACCGAATGATAACGATTGCTTCGGTCGTGGTTGTCCCAACCTTTGGCACCCATCAAAAGCGGTGCCGACAAACCGATAACGGTGGCCAAGCCCGCCCGAGCAGGCGCTGATGGGAGGATTTTGGTCAGAAAGTCATAAATAAACATGACGCCCAAACCAATCCAAAACGCAAAAATGTAGAAAGAACCCACGTAAATATAGTCACGTTCGCGGGGCTCGACGGGGGGAGAATTGAGGTAAACCACCAACGCCACGCCCATCATCATGAACAATAATCCCGTTACGAGTAAATCTTGCTTACGACGGAATGCTTGTGCTACAATTCCCAGCAATCCAAGGAGGAAAGGAATCATGTAAAAATTATCGCGGGCTCGGTTGTTGGCCATTACGTCGGGAAGACCTTGGTTGGTATCCCACGGACGCAAACCGCCAGCGCCTTCTTCGTCGCTTTCACGACCGACAAAATTCCAAAGGAAATAACGCCAGTACATGTGTCCTAACTGGTGAGAAAAGAAGAACGCTAGGTTGTCGCCCATGCTTGGTTTTTGGCCTTCGGCCAGTCCCAATTTATCACGGTACAGCTGCGGGTGATTCATTTGGTTGCTATGTACCCGAGGGAAAAGCATCTGCTGATTTTTCTCGTACACGTATTCTGGACGATAATCGGCAATGATATACTTACCATTTGATTTGCGGTAAATCGGCTCTCCCTGTTCAGAGTTGACTGGACGTGCCGTAAATACTGGCCCGAATAACAAAGGACGACTTCCGTACTGCTCGCGTTTGAGGTACGATACGTAGCTGATTACGTCGCTGGGGTCGTTTTCGTTGATGGGAGGGTTAAAATTGGAGCGTACCAATACGAGGAAGTACGACGAATAGCCAATCAACACAAAAGCAAAAGAAAGCAATGCCGTATTCCAGACTTCTTTTTCTTTTTTTGCCGTATAACGAATTCCCCAAATCAAGGTTCCAACGAATAATAAAAGGAAGAAAACGATACCCACTGAGAACGGTGCCCCGAGGGTATTGACAAAGAAAATTTCAAATTTACCAGCCGTGGAAGGCAGCCATACAATCACACCAGAGTTGATAATCATCAACACCACCAGACCGCCTACAAAAGCCGCGATACCGCCCCACAAAGATGGATTTTTGTATTTTTTGAAATAATATACCAAAGCCAGTGCAGGGATGGTGACCAAGTTCAATAAGTGGACTCCAATCGAAAGACCGACCAAATAGAACGTAAAAATCAACCAACGGTTTGCCGCAGCGTCATCTTCAATGCGTTCCCATTTCAACACGGCCCAAATCACGATGGCCGTAAAAAAGGAAGATAAACCGTATACTTCGGCTTCGACCGCCGAAAACCAAAAGGAATCTGAATAAGTGTACGCCAACGCACCGACCAATCCAGAACCCACCACGGCGATGGTTTCGCCCAAATTAAGTTCTTCGTCTTTTTTGCCAAGTAATTTGCGTGACAAAAGCGTGATGCTCCAAAACAAAAATAAAATGGTAAAAGCACTCGACATCACCGAAACGATGTTGACCCAATAAGCCACTTGGGTTACATCGCCCAGGGCCATCATCGAAAACAAGCGTCCGATAAGTAAGAAAAGTGGCGCTCCGGGAGGGTGTGGAACTTGAAGTTTGTAAGAACAGGCGATGAATTCGCCGCAATCCCAAAAACTGGCCGTGCGCTCAACGGTAAGCAGGTAAGTGACCAGCGCTACCGCAAAAACAAGCCAGCCGGTTAGGGTGTTGATTCGATTAAATTTAGACATATAGAGAATATTGGATGTTAGTTTTTGGAGGGGATTTTTGCCGAAAAAAATGGGTTATTTCCCCTTAGTTATCCAAAGGCGTGCCAAAAATAGCAAATTCAGCCTAAAGGCGACGAACTGGCCTTCTTAAAAGTTGTTAAATGAAGCTTTATTGACGAATCACCGTCAGGAGTTCACTGATCATCATGGCGGTAGCGCCCCACACTTTGTGCCCCTGAATATCGTAGAAAGGCGCCTCAATGGTGACTCCGCGCACGTCAAGTTCGGTAAAGCCAACGATGGTCTCGTCCAGAAGTTCATTCAAATTTACCTCCAAAACGGCCTCGACTTCGCGGGGGTCGGGGTAAAAATCGGGCTTGTAAGCCAACTTACCTACCACAGGCAGCACGTAAAAATTGCTGGGAGGAATAAACAATTCGGTGAGTTTTCCCAATATCTGCACGTCCGATGCTTTTATCCCAATTTCTTCTTGGGCCTCGCGCAGGGCGGTTCGGATAAGATTTTCATCCGTTTTTTCATAACGTCCGCCTGGAAAAGCCATTTGTCCAGCGTGAACACCGTCGTATTTAGGGCGTAAAATGAGAGGAAGCAGAATATGCTCACGATGCGGGTAAAACAAAATCAACACGGCGGAGCGACGCGTTTTTTCATTGGGCTGAACCTTGAGTCGTAGTCGCGTAGCTGATGCCATTTTAACATGTGCCTCCTGCCCCGGCAACGGTTGTCGGAGTTGGGCATCAAGCGCATGGATAAAATCGTTAAAAGGCATTGGCCAAATTAAAATATAAAAAATCTATTAACTCTATTTTGGCTAAAGTAATAGATAGTTCATAAACTAACCATTTTTGCAAAAACAATTTATCAAGCGTACTGATTTTGGGCAAAAGAGAGTTGATAAAATAAGAATGAACGGGTTTATCTCCCGTATTTGCTAACCAGTTGTTCGGCCACAAAAGTCCCATCCAACGCGGCCGACATAATCCCGCCTGCATATCCAGCTCCCTCGCCACAGGGGTACAATCGATGGGTCTGAAGGTGCTCGGCAGTATCACGGTGACGGGGAATCCGTACCGGCGACGACGTGCGACTTTCAACCCCAATGAGTTGGGCTTCGTTGGAAACGTAACCGTTCATTTTTCGGCCAAAATCCTGCAATCCTTGTCGGAGCGGCTCCGCAATGTGGTCGGGCAGGTATTCTCGCAAATCCATTGACAGAAGCCCCGGTTGATAGGACGTATCCAAGAGTTCAGGTGATGTTTTCCCTTTGACAAAATCCAGCACGCGCTGAGCCGGCGCGGTTTGTCCGCCGCCCGTAAGCGCACAGGCCCTTTGTTCAATCGCTCTTTGGAACTCCAATCCTGCCAACGCCCCAAAAGCCTGATACGGCTTCAAATCTACGTCTTCGATGCTCACAACCATGCCAGAATTGGCAAAACGCGAATCACGGCGCGACGGCGACATGCCATTGACCACCAATTCGCCAGGCGACGTAGCCGCTGGAACAATAAACCCTCCAGGACACATGCAAAAGGAAAAAACGCCGCGCTGTACATTTTTATGTTGCGACTGCGTCACCAAACTGTAAGAGGCTGCGGGCAGATACGCTCCACGGTCGGGGCGATGGTATTGAAGCGAATCAATTAATTTTTGGGAATGTTCAATGCGCACCCCCACCGCGAAGGGCTTGGCTTCAATCAACACATTTTTGACCTGACACAATTCGAAAATATCCCGGGCCGAATGGCCCGTGGCCAAAATCACCCCAATGCCCGTAAATTCTCGTCTATCGGCAGTGACAACGCCTTTTATTTCAGCCTGTTGATTAGCACTCGTAGACGAGGCGGCAAAAATAAAATCGGTGACTTTGGTTTCAAAATGTACTTCACCACCCGCGTTCAAAATACTTTGACGCATATCGGCGATAAGTGGGGGAAGTTTATTGGTTCCAATGTGCGGGTGGGCATCATACAAGATTTCTTCGGCCGCGCCATGCACAACAAAAATTTCCAGAATGCGCCTAATATCGCCACGCTTACTGGAGCGCGTGTATAATTTCCCATCCGAGTACGTCCCTGCTCCTCCTTCACCGAAGCAATAATTTGAATCAGGATGTACGATGTGGTCTTTGTTGATAGCGGCCAAATCGCGCCGCCGGGCGCGAACATCTTTGCCCCTTTCGAGCAATACAGGTTTGTAACCCAACTCCACCAAACGCAGTGCCGCAAACATTCCCGCTGGGCCACAGCCCACAATCACAACAGGCGGCTTTTGGGAAACATCAGGGTAGTCTTTTTGGTAGGCAATGGCGGGCGGCGGTGTCTCGTCGGCGTAGATTTCTGCCTGTACATTTACCTTGATTTGACGCGAACGTGCATCAATGGATTGGCGGGTTTTTCGAACCGTCAGGGTATCTGTATGCTGAAGATGAAGGGTTTGAACAATGTATTGACGAAAAGCCGTTTCGTCCATCGCCGTCTCGGGCGGCAGTGTTAATTGGAGTGTCTGTTGCATCTTAGTTTGAAAGGGAGTTAGCCTTTAATGGCACAAAGGTACAAAAAGCACCTATTTAGATACCAATCCCCGCGTTCAAATCTTCGGGGTAGGATTAGTCCTACTTCCAAAAAAGATGTACAACCTCAATCATAATCAAGATAATAATGATCCACTCCAAACGCGTACTTTCTCTATTTTGCAGAATATCAGTAAAAACCGTCAAGTTTTCGTGGACAATTTTCAGTTTATAATCAATATCACGGTAGCGCATTCGAAGGTCAAGCGTACGTTTGATAGCGTCGTCGATGCGTCCCAATAATTCATTTTCCCAAGCGCTGTCAGGGGCATCAAAAATGTAAAGGTCATCTACAATGCTGTTTTTGATACTGAGTGTCTTTCCAATAAACTGCATCAGTTCCTTCTGAGAACCCCTCAAACGGCCTGTTTGCTCCAACTGACGAGTCATTTTTTTGGTATTTTTCAAAATTTCGTCACTTAACGCCTCATAATAATCCAAGGCTACCGACTGGGAAATATTGAGCATAATCAGCCGTAGGGCATTTGGAGATAGTTCGGGAATCGTAATGGAATTATAGTCAAAAATCACCCCTGAATCGGGCTTAACGTTCACCGTAACATCTTCGCGATAATCTTCTGTTACGTGGTCTTTGGCGTAGGTGCGAATAAATTTGAGCAGGGCACTTTCCGCTAAATTATCTACGCCCGCAAATGCAACCACTCCGTAGCTGAGTAGGTAAAAAAACTGATTTTCGTTGTGCCGATACAATAATTCTGAACTGTTGGCAATCACAGGAAGCGTAGTATACTCGGCGCGAAATTTCTTCAAATCAATTTCTTCGGCAATCTGGAAGGCTTCAA
Organism: Runella rosea; assembly: GCF_003325355.1. Taxonomy (GTDB): domain Bacteria; phylum Bacteroidota; class Bacteroidia; order Cytophagales; family Spirosomataceae; genus Runella; species Runella rosea. The sequence goes on along the minus strand of NZ_CP030850.1, from coordinate 6,663,575 downwards.
CTTTCATGATAAATCAGCGATTTTAGGTCAAATTTAGCATAAAAATGTACAACTACTTTCAGATGCAAAAATCACTCCTAAAATCCTATCTTTTACCAAAAAAGGGAAATTCAATTATGCAACATTCTTATTTCAAATAATTGGCCAATTCAACATTGTTTTTCACGTAAAACGAAGGACTTTTTCCTGTAAATTCCGTAAACTCTTTGATGAAGTGAGATTGGTCGTAGTATCCATTTTTGTAGATAATATCTTGCCAATCAGCCACCTGCCAGCGTTTCTGGGCCAACTCACTGCATAAACTGCCTATCCGACGAATGCGGGCGTAATACTTGGGACTTACCCCCACTTTCTGTAAAAACTTGCGTTCAAACTGCCGACGACAAACAAAAAGCTCGTTCATCATATCGCTGATATTGACCACTCCCCGCTGTTCTACTATCAGGTTGGCAGTGTAATCTATGCGGTCGAGTTCCGGATTTTTACGTAATAACTGAAGATTTAAAAACTGTTCCAGCAAGCCAATGCGTTCGGTGGGAGAAGCGGCCTCTTCTATTTTGTCGGACCATTCGTCCAAACAACGCCCTAGCACATCACGGAGGTTTGTGCGCTCGTCAGAAAACTCGTACATCGGCAATCCAAACAGCGTATTTAAGCCCGCAGGCCGAAATACGATTCCTACCATGCCTATTTTACCCGAAAGTTGAAGTTGATAGCTTTTGGTTGCTTGGCCTGTTAAGAAATTTTTGGGAACCAAGCCTCCGTTTAGTTTTTGGGAAGTTACTCGATACGGTGTACCGTAGTTGAACACCATTGAGGCAAAGCCCGTCGGGGGCGACTCAATGGGCAAGGATTTTGACAGCAATAAACTATTTTCCCACAGGAAAAAACATTCTACAAAAGGGCGTAGGTGAATAGGCGGGACGAACTTTCGGTAAAGCATTGTCAGTCATGATTTACCGAAAGTACGAAGATTATACGTCACCCGCCAAACATTACAGTCGATACTTATCTAACGGTTACGTTGTATTTACACGCCCGTCAATTGCGCCACAAAACCTTCGTGGTTCCAGTTGATTTTCAGGTCGATGATTTTGTCATTTTCATCAAAACGAAACACGAAGATATGGTCGCTATTGAACTTCAATCCTTTGCTTGGCAGCCCCAAGAAATCTTTTTCCTGCGTGCCAAAAATCGCTACTTTACAAGTAATCAGATCATCTTCCGAATACATGCTGTCGACGGTGTTGTCTAAATCGGGGAAACAGTCAATCAGCAAACTCCATACGTTTTTGCCAAATTCTTGAAAAAGTCCTTTTCCACCTTCACCCAGCGGTTCAAACCACACGGTAGCGTCGGGAGTAGCGAGGCTAATCATTCGTTCGGTATCCAGCTCTTGATAGGCCGAAAAAAATTCAATGCAGGTGCCTTTGCGCGTAAGGTCGGTGATAGATTCGGCGGTTTTTGTTGTTTCCATGTTAAAGAAGGGATAGAGGGTAAAATAGTTTGTGCAACCACAGAGAAACGGAGGGTACTGAGGTAGAATGCCTGTGGCAAAAGCTTACTTAGGGTAATTTGGATGTGTTTTGATTCGGCGAATCTGACGTAAGTGTCGGTCTACGTGACCGTAATGAATGATGTAAATTTGTGCCAAATCACGATGATTTCCGTCTTTGCCTTCTCGGACAATCATTCGATAGTTGAGCTTCGACTTCTCAATCGCACCGATAATTTCGTCGTATTTACCATTGAAAATTTTGAGGTTATTTTCATCTTTTATCAATCCTGTCGGAATCGTAAAATCTGGCGACGTATGCGGGTTGGTTTCGTAAATAAATGAGGTATTTACACTGTCTGACTTACAGGCAGCCGCCAAATCGGGACGCTCACCAAAATAGGTAGCCGACCGACCGTCGAACTGAGTCAACAAAGACCACATATTTAGGTGCTCCAATACCTGCCCGATAGTCCATTTGTCAGGGCCTTCCTTAAAGTTCCACTGTGCCGAAGTAAGTGTACTCGTTTCTTGGTTGATTTCTGCTTTGGTACGTTTGTATTGGTTGACCAACGCGCGGCGGTCAGCTTCCGTCCAACTTTTTTGTGGGGCGGTTACTTGCGCCCAAATTGGACAAATTTCTGAGAATAGGATTAAAATCAGGAATAACTTCTTCATGTTAATTGTAGGTTATTTCGGATTTTAAAACAATCCTTCTGCGGGTGGTTTGATACCTTTCAGACGCAGATAAATGGTGGTTTGTCCACGGTGGTGGCACATGTGCTCAAACGATTTTGTAAGCGCACTGTCAGCCGTCAGTTCTTGACCAAATACTTTCACTTTCTTGGCCAAATCTTCTTCCGACATAGCCTTGATGGCTTCTATTGTAAAATCAATACTCTGCATCACCGTTTTAGTGACGGTAGCTTTAGAGTGGTCTGCCGATTTTTCGGCGGAGCCTTGGTAAGGGCTTGCTTTACCGCTGGCGGACGAAGCAAACGCAAAATTGGCATCGGCTACGTGCATCATTTGTTGGGAGTAGCTGCGGATTTCGGGCGTAGGTTTGAAAGAATAACCGTCTTCTGGCATCGCGGCTAAATATTCTGTCATAAACTTTTTACCCCTTTCCCAGTCCGCCAAGAGTCTTGATTTCGCATTTTGAGCATTGATAGCCTGCCCAATAAAGGTAAGCATAAGTAAGATAATGAGCGATTTTTTCATTTGAATAATTGATTTGTTTGACGATTCAAAACTACCCTTCTGTTTTTAATGGTGATTGTAAAAATGCGACATTTTGTGGTAAATCCGCCTCTTACCCATCCACTATACCTTCAGGGCGGTTTCGTGCTTGATCTCACTCATGACAAATATGCTGTGGGTATTTCCGATACTATCCAGCGCCCCGAGTTTTTCCATCAAAAATCGTTGGTATTCGGGCATGTCATTCACCACCACTTTGAGCATAAAATCATATTCGCCCGAGATATTGTAGCACTCCATCACTTCTTCAAAGGTCATAACTGCCGATACAAACTTTTCGCCATTGGCGCGGCTATGTTCTTTCAGCGAAACATTGCAAAAAGCCACCAAATTTTTGCCAATTCCTTCCCGATTGACCAAGGCCACGTATTTTTTAATAATCCCTTCTCGCTCAAGTTTGCGTACTCTTTCGTACACGGGCGTATAAGAAAGATTCAATTGCAAGGCCAATTCTTTGGTGGTCAAAAGGGCATTCTGCTGTAAATAACGCAAAATACCACGGTCAGTAGTGTCTAGTTTTAGCATAAGATGATGGGGAATAATTTGCGCACAATTAGATATAATATCTTACAAATAAAGATATTTAATTTATTTTATCTAACAGTATTTCAGATAATTTATTCTTAAAAAATAAAAATTTAGCTCATAATCCCCAAAACGGGGATTATTTTCTACAATTGAAAAAAATATCTGAATAAGTCCAGAACTAATCAACAAGCATAACAATTTAAATATCAGATAGTTAATGTCATTTTCACTCATTCAAGTGTTCTTAGGCATGTAATTTTAGATAGTTTATTTACACCAAACGGTATAAATATATCATGAAAGCAATAACATCTTATTTAATCGCAACCTACATCATTGTGTTGTCGATTTGTAACGTGGGGATAGCTTCCGCTCAACAGTCAACCAAAAAGAAAACAACGACTGCTCAAAAAGCTAAACTGAAAAAATCCCAAAAAGGAGCGTTAATCGGCGTAGGTGCTGGCGCAGTTATTGGCGGGATTATTGGTAAAAACAATAAAAATACCGCCATTGGCGCCATTATTGGGGCTACGGTAGGCGGTGCAGCGGGAGCTATCATTGGCAACCACATGGACAAACAAGCCGAAAAACTTCGTAAAGATTTGGGTAATACCGCTCGCGTCGAACGCGTGGGCGAAGGCGTAAAATTAACCTTCGACAATGCCCTCTTGTTTGACTTCGGCTCCTCACAGCTGCGCAGCGAAACCCAAGAAAGTCTGCGAAACATGGCGCAAACGCTAAAAACAGACGGACAATCCAGTTTGTTGGTCGAAGGACACACCGATAGTGTCGGTTCAACAGAGTTCAACCGTGCGCTTTCTGAAAAACGCGCCAGTGCGGTGTCAGACTTCTTAATTAGCGAAGGGGTTCCTGCCAGTCGTTTTAAAATTGTTGGTCAAGGAGAATCCAACCCCATTGCCTCCAACAGCACCGAAACCGGACGTCAACAGAACCGTCGGGTAGAGATGGCACTGTATGCCAGCGACGAAATGAAAAAAGCCGCTCAAAACGGCGCCATCAGCCTTAGGTAGTCCATCCAACGAGTACCGTAAAGTCCCTAACTTTGCACAGTAAACCATTATTCCCAATACAATGAACAGGTTATTTATTTTGCTGTATGGAACAGCAATCTTCTTTCTCAGCACACAATCAGGGTGGTCGCAAGATTATCGTACGGGTATCGGCCTTCGCGCTGGCGGCCCAAATGGAGTGACAATCAAGCACTTCACAAAACCAAAAGTAGCGGTAGAAGGAATTATTTCTTCCCGCTGGAGAGGCTTAGGCTTTACGGGGCTCATCGAAGGGCACACCCGTGCTTTTAACATCAATCGCCTCAATTTCATTTATGGTGCAGGGGCTCACGTTTATTTTTGGGGTGAAAGCAAAAGAGGTTATTCACCCTACGGACGCAGCAGCGTGGTGGGGATAGACGGAATTTTAGGGCTAGAGTACAACTTCCGCGAAATTCCCATCAACATCAGCATCGACTGGAAACCGACGTTCAATCTTAATGTAGACGATGGTTTTTGGGGAGACGATGGAGCACTTTCTATTCGCTACATCTTCTAAAAACAACACCTATATCCACACATAGTTTATATCCAACTTACTTAACTAAGGAAGCCATGAAAATTAGATTAATGTCAGCAATCGTTTGTATTGCCACGGGTTTGTTCCAAACTGCAAACGCCCAAGAAGCCCATTCTCGTTCGGGAATCCGGGGAGGCTTAAACGTCTCAAATTTATACCTAAAAGACGTTACCGATCGCAATCCCCGTTACGGGTTTCACGCAAGTTTGTTTACTCAAGTACCTCTCATCAAGGGAGTTCTTTACTTACAGCCCGAACTTGGCTATTCTACTAAAGGCGTTACTGCTCGGTATAATTTATTGAATAATACCTTCCGGGGTGAGAATTCTTTTAAACTTGATTATCTCGAAATACCCGTATTAGCCACCGTAAAAGTGGGCAATTTTGTCGACATCCACGGCGGTGTCTACGGAGGGTTTCTGGCCAACGCCTCCACCGAAAGTAAAAGTGACGCTGGATTTGCTGCTACCACGCTCAACCGCGACAATTTCAACAGTTTTGACTATGGTCTTTCGGCTGGATTGAGTATTTACTTCGGGAAGTTGATGTTGGGAACACGCTACAATTATGGATTACGTCCTGTAGCCCAAAGCGACGCCGCAAAGGTATTTTTGGGAAACGCAAAGAATTCCGCCGCCCAAATATCTCTAGGAATTACGTTCTAGTAACAACGATAAAGTACATCATTATGATTCCCCCCATCAGACAAGTCTGATGGGGATTTTTTGTGCTTTAGATGCTGGATAATTTATCTATTTCAGGAATTCATCGCTCTGCTAAAAGTATATATTATTTACAAGGATCTACGATTATCTATTTATTATCTATTTTATCACCCATATCTCCAATTATCGTCTAACAAGTGTCGTAATCATTACTTTTGTCGTAATTTTGTATTTTCCATTTTCCGACAAAAAAATGTATGCCTTATCGGGCTTTTCTATTTTTATTGATTGCAATGAACGCTTTCAGCCAGCCTTTCCCGGTCAGTGAACGCTCCCGTGAAGTGACTATCAGAATGGCGGAACCATTGAAAAGCGAATTTGTAACCAGTGGTTTGACCTGGGGAAGCCCAGTGTTTATCCGAATATTTAAGGAGTCCAAACGTCTGGAAATGTGGATTAAAAACGAGAAACGATTTACGCTTTTTAGGACATACCCCATTTGTCATTTTTCTGGGCAGTTGGGTCCAAAAACAAAAGAGGGAGATTTACAAGCGCCCGAAGGGTTTTACGAAGTTACCCCCGCTCAAATGAACCCCAACAGCGACTATCATCTGTCGTTCAATTTAGGGTACCCAAATGCATTTGATCGGGCCCAAAACTACACCGGGAGTTACTTAATGGTACATGGCAAATGTGTATCCGTAGGCTGTTATGCCATGACCGACGCGTGCATTGAAGAGATTTATACCTTGGTTCAAACAGCCTTTGAATACGGCCAGAAAAAGGTTGCCGTTCATGCCTTTCCGTTTGAAATGACGACCCAGAATTTGGCCAATTACACCACGCACCCGTCCGCTGATTTTTGGGAAACCATCAGCGAAGGTTATCGCCTTTTTGAAAAAAACGCCTTCCCGCCCCGCGTGAACGTGAAAAGAAAAAAGTATGTTTTTAAGTAAAACTGCTCTAAAAGAGCACACAATTTGGTAGCAACATGCAAAACCCCGACATTCAGGAAATTTTAAAATCTCGTATCCTTGTGCTCGATGGCGCAATGGGCTCGATGATTCAACGCTATAAATTGACCGACGAAGATTACCGCGGCGAACGCTTCAAAGATTTCCCGCACGAACTCAAAGGCAACAATGATTTATTGTCATTGACCCGCCCCGACGTGATTCAGGAAATCCACGAAGCCTACCTCGAAGCAGGTGCTGACATCATCGAAACCAATACCTTCAGCGGTACCACCATCGCCATGGCTGATTACCACATGGAAGACTTGGTGTACGAACTCAACTACGAATCGGCACGCTTGACGCGGGAGGCGTGTGACAAATACACCGCCCTCAATCCCGACAAACCCCGCTTTGTAGCAGGCTCCATCGGCCCCACCAACCGCACGGCGTCCCTTTCGCCCGATGTCAACGACCCAGGTTACCGCGCCGTAACGTTCGATGAGCTGGTCGATGCCTATTATGAACAGGTGCAGGCCCTCACCGATGGCGGTGCAGATGTGTTATTGGTAGAAACCATTTTTGACACACTCAACGCCAAAGCCGCGCTGTACGCCATTGATTTATATTTTGACGATGTCAAAAAAGAAACGGTGCGCCCCATCAGAGGTGCGTTCCAACCGCCGTCAGTCAATACGACAAAAACCCAGTTACCCATCATGGTTTCGGGCACCATTACCGATGCCTCAGGCCGTACCCTTTCGGGCCAAACCACCGAAGCATTCCTGACGTCGGTGTCGCACATGCCTTTGCTTTCCATCGGTTTAAACTGCGCTTTGGGAGCCGATTTGATGCGTCCTTACGTGCAAACCTTGGCCACGCAGGCACCATTTTACACGTCGGCGCACCCGAATGCGGGCTTACCCAACGAAATGGGCGAATACGACCAAACGCCTGAGCAAATGGCCGTTATCATTGATGACTTTCTGCAAAATCGGTTTATCAATATCATCGGCGGTTGCTGCGGAACCACCCCACCGCACATCAAAGCCATTGCCGATGTAGCCGCCAAATACGAACCACGCGACATTCCATTAGACGACCATATTCAAAAATTATCAGGGCTGGAGCCGCTCAAAATCACGAAAGAGACCAATTTCGTAAACATCGGCGAGCGCTGTAACGTGACGGGCTCAAAGAAATTTGCCCGCTTGGTGCGCGAAGGCAATTACGACGCGGCCATCGCCGTAGCCCGCGAGCAGGTAGATACGGGTGCGCAAGTACTCGACATCAACATGGACGAAGGGATGATTGACGGAGTACAGGCCATGACCAAATTCTGTAACCTGCTCATGGCCGAGCCCGATATTGCCCGCGTACCGTTCATGGTCGATTCGTCAAAATGGGAAGTGATCGAAGCGGGGTTGAAATGTTTGCAGGGAAAAGCCATTGTCAACTCCATCTCGCTCAAAGAAGGCGAAGAAAAATTCATTCAACAGGCAGAAAAAGTACGTCGCTACGGGGCTTCCGTGGTGGTGATGGCGTTTGATGAAATAGGTCAGGCCGATAACTATGAACGCCGCCTCGAAATTTGCGAACGGGCTTATTGGATTTTGGTCAACAAAGTAGGTTTTCCTCCACAGGACATCATTTTTGACCCCAACATTCTGACCGTCGGGACGGGGATGGAAGAACATAACAACTACGCGGTAGACTTCATCAACGCCACCCGCTGGATCAAAGAACACCTGCCGTACGCAAAAGTCAGCGGCGGGGTTTCCAACGTATCGTTTTCTTTCAGAGGCAATGAGCCCGTGCGCGAAGCCATTCACACCGTATTTTTGTACCACGCCATCAAAGCAGGTATGGATATGGGCATCGTGAATGCGGGACAGTTGGGCGTTTATGACGACCTACCCAAAGACATGCTCGAACACTGCGAAGACCTCATTCTGAACCGTCGCCCCGACGCGACCGAACGAATGCTGGCCTTTGCCGAAACCGTTAAATCCAAAGGCAAAGAACAGGTCATTGATACGGCATGGCGCGACCAACCCGTGGCAAAACGCCTCGAACACGCGCTCATCAAAGGATTGACCGAGTACATTGACCAAGACGTTGAAGAAGCCCGTCAAACGGTAGACAAGCCACTGCACGTAATCGAAGGGCCGCTCATGGACGGCATGAACGTGGTGGGTGATTTGTTTGGCGAAGGAAAAATGTTTTTACCCCAAGTGGTAAAATCGGCGCGGGTAATGAAAAAGGCCGTAGCCTATTTGCTGCCTTTCATTGAAGAAGAAAAACTCGCTTTCCCGTCAGCAACGGAGTCAGGAGTTTCCAAAATTTTATTGGCAACGGTCAAAGGCGACGTTCACGACATTGGTAAAAACATCGTGGGTGTAGTTTTGGGTTGTAACAACTACGAAATCATAGACCTTGGTGTGATGGTACCAACCGATAAGATTTTGGCCGCTGCCAAAGAACACAACGTAGACATCATCGGGCTTTCGGGCTTGATTACGCCTTCGCTCGACGAGATGGTGGGCGTCGCCAAAGAAATGGAACGTCAGGGCTTTAAAGTGCCGTTGCTGATTGGCGGTGCCACTACTTCGCGCATTCACACAGCCGTGAAGATTGACCCGCATTACAGCGGTCCCGTGATTCACGTATTGGATGCAAGCCGTGCAGTGCCCGTAGCAGGTAAATTGACCCAAAACGAGCAAACGTACGCCGAAGCGCTGGCCGACATCAAAAAAGAATACGCCAAACTGCGCGAAGACCACGCGAAGCGGCAGCAGGCCAAAGAAGCCGTGACGATTGAAGCTGCGCGGGCCAATAAAACCAAAATCGACTGGGAAGCTTTTACGCCTACCAAGCCCAAATTTTTGGGCAACAAATATTTCTATGATTATCCACTCGAAGACATTGCCAAATACATCGACTGGACACCTTTCTTCCAAACCTGGCAGTTGCACGGCAAATACCCCAAAATATTTGACGATGCTGTCGTAGGAAACGAAGCTAAGAAACTATACAACGACGCCAAGGCAATGTTGGCCGACATCATCAAGAATAAATCCTTGAAAGCCAACGCTGTTATCGGTTTTTATCCTGCCAATTCCATCGGTGACGACATCTTATTGCATGATTTTGAGGAAGTAGAAGTAAGTTTTGCAGGACAAGGCCAACAGAAACGCACCGAATACCGAGTTGTTCCCACAGAAACGCAGAATGTTCGGTTCGCCGACGCGCAGTCCGCCGAAGCGGAATCTCTGCAACAAACCGTACTGCACCACCTCCGTCAGCAAAACCAAAAGGCAGCTAATCTTCCTAATTTATGCCTTTCGGATTATATCATGCCCTCAACCACCCACAAAACCGACTACATTGGCGCCTTCGCCGTCACGGCGGGCATTGGCATTGAAGCGTTGTTGGACAAATACGAAGCCGACCACGACGACTATAACAGCATCATGCTCAAAGCCGTAGCCGACCGTTTGGCAGAAGCTTTCACCGAATTGATGCACGAGCGTGTTCGCAAAGAATATTGGGGCTATGTGAAAGACGAGACGCTTTCCAACGAAGAATTAATCTCAGAAAAATACCAGGGAATTCGCCCCGCACCAGGCTATCCTGCCTGCCCCGAGCACACCGAAAAACGTGCACTGTTTGATTTGCTCGATGCCGAAGCACAGGTGGGCATTCAACTCACCGAAAGCTACGCCATGTACCCCGCCAGCTCGGTCAGCGGATGGTATTTTGCACATCCTGACGCTCGGTATTTTGCACTCGGTAAAATTGCCAAAGACCAAGTACAAGATTACGCCACCCGCAAAGGCATGTCGCTCGAAGAGGCCGAAAAATGGCTTTCTCCAGTACTGAACTATGATTAATCACCTTTGATACAACACGTTAAACAAATACCGCACGAGGCTAGCCTCGTGCGGTATTTGTTTAAAATCGTCCCACTTGAGCTTATAAGTTGATTTTTCCGTATTCACCTTCATTGTATTCTTTCCCCGTCACAAGGGCTTTGGCCATATTGAACAAAACCACCATTTTACTGGAGGAGCTATCCCAATATTCCGCTGAATGCGTATCAATTTTTATTAACAATAATTCAGGATCGTCTTTTCCTTCGGGAAACCATACTTTAATGAGTGGGTTCCAAAGTTTTTCTATTTTTTTGGGGTCATGTATGAGCTGCGCCGTTCCCATGACGCTTACGTAGGTATTATCATCAGGGGCTGAATAACAGATACATACATCTGGATTATCCTCAATTTCTTCCGTTTTCGGCGACGACTCACGCGTGAAAAACCAAATATTTCCCTCATCGTCCACTTCAGTTGTACCCATCGGGCGACTATGAATGTGGCCATCGGCGCTGTGCGTACAAAGCATTGCGACCCGAATGTCTTTCACCATTTCTTTGAATTCACCCTTAGTCTTGACAGTCCCTTTTGAATTTTCCATGACTTAGCTGTTTAAATAATTGAACACTTTATTCTTACCTGTAAAAGAAATGTGCCATTACTTTTGACGCTGTTCATTTCCAAAAAACGGCTAAATTTGGGCAAACCTTTCCACTCAAAATGAGAAAAGTTGATACTACATACCATTTCTATCATGCTGATCAGAAAGGCGCAATCAAAGGATTTACGGGCTATTTTGGACATTATGAATGAGGCCATCCTCAACACCACGTCAATGTATGCCTATGAAGTACACACCGAAGCAACCATTCGGCAGTGGCTTATCAAAAAACAATCAGATAAGATGCCCGTTTTTGTGTGCGAAATGAACACGAACGTAGTGGCGTACAGTTCTTTCGATACATTCAGAACTTGCGATGCTTACAAATTCAGCGTTGAGAATTCCATTTATGTCCACAAAGATTTTCAAGGAAGAGGCATTGGAACACAACTGCTGACTACCCTGATTGAGCGCGCTAAAAAGGACGGTTATCACACCATAATTGCGGGTATTGATGCCTCCAACGCAGGGAGTTATCATTTTCACCAACAACTTGGATTCCATGAAGTAGGAAGAATCCGAGACGTAGGGTACAAATTTGGCAAATGGCTTGAGCTGGTATTTATGCAACTAATGTTAGAATAAACTAGACTCGGAAAGTATTAGAAACTTTCCAAGTCTCCAAGATAAGTTCAAACCGCACTTCCTACCCGCATCCGCTCTACTACTTCTACTACGTGTTGTAACGCAAAATCAATTTCTTCTTCGGTGCTGAAACGGCCTAGGCTAAAGCGCAAAGAAGCGTAGGCTTGGTTGTCGGTGAGGCCGAGAATTTTCAACACATACGAAGGCAATACCGAAGCGGATGTACACGCAGAACCCGTCGAAACGGCAATGTCTTTCAGACTCAGCAACAGGTTTTCGCCGTCAACGTATTCAAAACAAATATTGGTCAAATGCGCCAAACGCTGCGGCGTATTTCCGTTGACAAACGTATGAGAAATATTCGCTAAAATCCCTTTTTCTAAGCGGTCTCGCAGCAAACCAAGGCGTTGGGTTTCGGCGCTCATTTCCTTTTGTGCAAGTTCACAGGCCTTACCCAAACCCACAATGCCAGGCACATTGAGCGTACCCGAACGGCGACCGCGCTCGTGTCCTCCCCCATCCATTTGGGCCGTAATTTCAACGCCCTGTCGCACCACCAACGCGCCAATGCCTTTGGGTCCGTACAGTTTATGCGCCGACAAACTCAGCAAATCAATGCCTTCTTCGACCATATCAATCGGCAGTTTTCCCACCGCCTGCGTGGCATCAGTATGAAACAACGCCCCTCCCGCGTGGGCTACCGCTGCAATCTCCCGAATGGGTTGAATGACACCGATTTCGTTGTTGGCGTACATCACTGACACCAAAATCGTATCGGGCCGCAAGGCATCGGTCACTTGCTTTGGAGTGATGAGTCCGTTAGCATCAGGCATCAAATAGGTCACTTCACCGCCCAATTGCTCAATATGATGGCAAGTATCCAACACGGCTTTATGCTCCGTAGCAAGCGTGATAATATGCGTTCCTTTGTACGAATATTTTTCAAATACTCCCTTGATGGCCAGATTATTAGCCTCTGTAGCTCCACTCGTAAACACCACTTCTTTTAGATTGGCACGTAGAAGTTTGGCCACTTGTTTTCGGGCCGTCGCCACGGCTTCTTCGGCAGTCCAGCCGTAGAGATGCGTGCGGCTGGCGGCATTTCCAAAGTGCTCGGTAAACCACGGCAACATCGCCTCCAACACCCGTGGGTCAACGGGCGTAGTAGCATTGTAATCCAAATAAACGGGCAAACGCATTGACATTTCGTTATTTTTTTACGAAAATAACGACAAACACCTAAAAATCAAAAGACCCACCACAGGCGTTAAATTTACGATTGGCTGTTTATCTTTGTTGGCACCCCCAAACCATGAAAACCATCGCCCTTATTCTGCTGTATTTATCGCTACCCCTGTTCATTTTTTGGTGGGGATGGTTTGAGTGGTGGGTAGCCCTTCCCCCCACGCTAGCGTTGGGTTATTTTCTCTTTACTTTTTATAAGTCTTCAGAAATCTCCTTTCGTTTGACGTTCGAATCAAAAGAAATTACCCCGCTTTTTGCCTGCCTGCTTCTTGCCCTTTTCTGGACATATTCTGCGGGGGTAGGCGGTTTTCGTCCGCAGCATTTTGACTATTATAAACACAACCTAATTTTCAATAATCTGGTCCGCTACGACTGGCCCGTGCGCTACGTAGATGGCTCATATTTATGCTATTATCACGCCTACTATTTACCTCCCGCCTTACTTGCGCGTTGGGTAGGCGGAATGTCGTATGTTCATTACTTTATTTTTGGTTGGACTTGGCTCGGACTTGGGTTACTTTTTATGCTTTTGTATCGGCTCAACGGCTGGAAATTGGTGTTTTTATTTTTGTTTTTCAACAGCCCAGAAGCGATTTTACTCATTTACGACGCCTTCAAATCGTCTAATTTTCTGCACTTTCTAAATGATTTTTGGCATAATGACCACACCATCGAACTCATAAAATCTCCTGGTGGGTTGCTGTTCCACAGTCACGTTGATACATTCGTTGCCACACCCCAACACGCCCTTCCTGCGTGGCTTTCCACCGCTGTACTATTAACGTTCTGGAAAAAACAATCAAAAGCACCGCTTACATTTCTTCCTTTTGCCCTAGTTGTATTTCTACTTTATTGGTCACCTTTGGCTGCCGTCGGCTTTTTGGGGTTGGTATTTTACTTTACTTTGGTCAAAAAAACGCTCTTTCTTTCTTCATTCTCCAATATTTTTCGTCTTTCATTTTTCGTTGCTCTTCTTTCCTACCCTGCCCTGATTTTTTATGCAGGACACATTCCTCTGAATGAGGTTAATGGATGGTGGTGGAGTTTTTTAAACACACCGAAAGACACTGTTTTTTTAGTTGTTTTTATTGTGCTGGAAATTGGAGTCTGGGCCACAATGATTGGTATGGGATGTAAGAACCAAACGATTTCCAAACGAGATTTCGGTCTGTTGCTATGCTCCCTACTCATTTTATTGGGCCTAACCCTTTATCGTTACGGACACTTCAACGATTTGGCTCGACGCGCGAGTTTACCCGCATTAATGGTCATTTGTTGGGGCATCAGTACCCTTGCTTTCAAAAAGCCATGGATGATTGTTACGCTTGTGCTTTGTGCAGTATTACCGCTAAAACAACACCTCCGCTGGTTTAGCTCCCAACCTTATTCTGGCATTGCTGACAAAAAAATCAAGGATTTTACACCTTATTCCATTCATTACCTGAGCAAATATCACCCCGACTCATTTGACGTAACGGCCCAGTATTTGGGCAAAGTCGATGCATCGTATTTGCGCTATTTTGCGCCCAATGTTCCGCCAAAGCCCAAAGTGGTAACACGGGCTTTTTATTACTGGAAATCCACCTTTCAACTCACCGATTACGAAAAAAAGGCATTGCGTCGATATGACATCCAACGATTATACGTGAAGTTTTTTGACGTGGATTGGGATGTTTCTACGCGTCAGGCCGTACCTAAAGCCGCAATTCGTTTTATTGATAATCCACCATTGGAGGTAATTCCTACGGTATTTATTACCAATCGTACCCTTGAGAAACTTTCTTGGGGTGGCGTGGATGAATTGTCGAAAAAAATCGCTGAGAAAATCCAGAACCTCACCCCTCTCCCTTTCCTTAAACAAGGAGAGAGTAAACAGCCAATTTCCTCACGAGATGAAATACAAATTGACTGTGATTGGTCATTAGCGACACGGGCTAAATATTTTCGATTATTGACCCAATTGAAGAAAAACCTGCCCGCAGGCACACGGCTTTCAGCCACCATTCGACTGCACCAAATCAAGTTTTACCGCACAACCGGCGTGCCGCCCGTAGAGCGCGGGATGCTGATGTACTACAACATGGATGATTGGAAAAATCCCAAGACCGAAAATTCTATTCTAGACCTGAAAGTGGCAGGGCGCTACGCCGACTACGTATCTGCTTATCCGTTACCACTAGACTTGGTATTGCCCGTATTTGGTTGGGCGGTGGTGTACCGCAATGGCCGATTTCTACGATTCGCAAATCACCTCACACATAGACAGTTACAAAACAGCTCATTCTTTAAAAAATCCACCTTACCCAATGCCTATACCGTACTGCAAAACGGTACTATTTTCGGTATTCCTGTGCGGCGCGGCGACCTATTTCGGGTGGAGGAAAGCACCCTTGAAAACCTAAAAATAAGTACCCAAACATTAGCGCAGGAAATTCAAAATAGGAAGGTTACATTTGCGTTATATCACCTAGATTCCCTAAATCTTACGTATTATGCCGTTCCGACTACCCGCGTTTTCCTCCCGCAAGGGAAAGGGGTTCAAGACCCAATTCAGCAACTATTTCAAACCTTCCGCTAAAACCATCGCTATTCTTTTGTTGTTGGCCTGCGCGGGTGGCCCTGCTGATTTAAACGAATTTACGAGTTATTTTCTTCCCGAAAGCGCTAACACTCAGCCTAGCGACGGGCGGTATCATTACACCCAACAATTTCTGTATCTCGACGAGTACAGCGATTCGCTTCGCTTGGCTGAAAACACCAACGCCGAAGCCTGGGCCAAATACGCTGGCGTTTCCAATGACATTGCATACAATTATTTTTACGCAGAAAGCGCCAACAACACCCTCCCCAATCGACTCATGCTAAAGGGCAACAAAGCCGCCATCGCGTATCTGCAATTCGCCAAAACCGTTGATAAAGCCTATCAGCCCGCTACCTATGCGTGGGAGGAAGGGCGGAAGGATTCGTTGGTGTTGGTGGAATCGTACGAAAAAGCCAAGCAAAGCGCGCGGGTTGCCACTGATGGATTTTTGAAGGAACGGTACGGATTTCAGGCCGTAAAACTAGCGATGATGCTCGACCAACCCGACGCTTGCGTCAAACTGTACGATGAACTCATCAAGCCTCTCAAAACAAAATCGTTCATCAGCGACTGGGCCTACGCCCGGCACGCAGGAGCAAGCATGGCCATGGGAGATACTGCCAAGGCCATTTACGAATTCGCCCAAGTATTTGAGCGTTGCCCCTCTCGTCGCCGCGAAGCCGATTTGAGTCTGCGCATGAAAGGGGTGATGTTTCAAGAGAAAGCATTGACTTATTGCCAAAACGACGCCGAAAAAGCCGCCGTATACGCGCTGTGTGCCATCCAACCGTTTCAAGATGGTTTACCCTTTCTGAAAAAAATGGTGGAACTCAACCCCAAAAATAGCCTTATTGAGCTAATTGCCGCGCGCGAAATCAACAAAACCGAATATTATTCATTGGGCGAAATTCCGTACACCGAAGATACGCTGGCCTTTGAAGCCCACCGCAAAGAATCGCCTTCTTACTTTGAGCAATTGCAATCATTTACGGCGGAAAGTGCCGAGAACAAAACCCTCAATAATGCTGCATTTTGGTACACCGCAGCCTCCTATCTGGCGTATGTAAACAAAGACTACAATAAGGCGAGCGATTTCCTAACCAAAGCGCAGGCACAACCCACTCAAAACAGCTACTTAAAGCAGCAAATGGCCCTACAGCAGATGCTACTCTTGATTGCCAAACAAGAAACCATCACGCCCGAATTTGAAACGCAGGCCATCGGTATGCTAGAGACTTTCAGTGGCTCGGACAATTTCCGTCTGGTCAACGCCTACACGCGCGCCTGCGGGCTTCTGGCTAAAATGTACCGAGGCCAACCCCTTGATGACAAAAAATCGGGTGGGTTTCTGTCGAGTTGCGGCAAAAAATCCGAGGAGGTTCCCGCCACGCATTTGGCCAAAGCATTTTTGTTTGAAGCCGCCGCAAGTTGGCAGTCACGTCCCCAAAATCAGGATTACTCCCCCATTTTTGCGACCAATAAAGACCGCTACGCCATTGAAGACAGCACTTCGACGGAGACCATTGAGCAAGTAATCAAATATTTACAGGTCCCAACTCCAACTGACTTTGATAAGCGTTTGATGAAACTGTCGGGCGTGGATGCGGATTATTTGTACGTAGTACTGGGCCGCAAATACCTCCTCCAACACCAATACGCCAAAGCTGCCGAGGCGTTTGGCAAGGTAACCCCCACCCAATGGACCGCCGAAACCTCGGTTTTTCCGACTTACTTCGACGAGAACCCCTTTCATTTGACTCCTGACAACGGCGAAAGCAAAAAACATACGTTTACCCCCGCTACGTTTGCCAAACGCATGACGGAGCTAGAAAGCCAAATGAGCAAAGGTGACGCCAAAGCGGCTTATCTGCTGGGTTGCGGTGCCTACAACATTGGGTATTGGGGCAACAGTTGGATCCTTTCGCAACGACAACGGAGCAGCGCCGAATACCAATACATGTACCCACCCCGCGACTTGTCGGGCGAGGACTACTACGTGATGAACAAAGCCCGCACGTATTTCGAAAAAGCAATGCAAACCAAAGATGCTGAATTGGCCGCCAAAGCTGCTTTTGGGGCCGCCCTATGCGAACAAAGCGCCTTCTTTATCTACCAAGCCAACGAAGGGCGTGATTTGGGCTACGGAGAAGACGAACAAACCGCTTTTCAAAAACGCATGAGTGCCGAAGAGAAAAAGCGCCTTGGGAAGTACTTTGCCCTACTGCGCAGCAAATACGCCGCCACGCAATACACCAAAGAAGTATTGGAAGAATGCAGCCAATACCGTGATTTTGTGGGCGGAGAATAAAAAAAATATTATCCTTAACAACTGAAAAACAGTACAGTTACCTTTATAAAGGCACTTTTTGAGAAAAATAAAGCGTATTTTTTTACAAAAAAAGTTGCGTTATATAATTCACTTCCCTACCTTTGCAGTCCCAAATCAATAGGGAAAGCGACTGAAACGGTGATGTAGCTCAGTCGGTAGAGCAAAGGACTGAAAATCCTTGTGTCGGCGGTTCGATTCCGTCCATCACCACAAAACCCCTCAAAACCCGCTTTTTAGCGGGTTTTGGCGTTTTTGATAGTGAAATTGATAGTATTTTGGAGTTCGGTAAATCAAAATATCCCTATATTTTGGCTGAACTTTTCCCACGAAAACCAAAGCCAAAAGCCCGATACTATATAAAGTTTTCGGCATGGGACGAACAACTTAACCAACTTCGGGAAAAGATTGTATGGTTCCCCTCAAAACTCAATTCTGACAAAGAAAGACGGGCTTATGCGGCTACTAAGATAGCCAAAATAAACAAGGCGCTCCTTGAAGGGAAATGCTTTGATTTTAATGACCCTACCCCGGTAGCAAAAACACTCATTGAACCAAAACCAAAAAGCCTTTTTAAAATAGCTGCCATTGTTGACCAACTGGAAACAAAGAAGGTTGAAGTGAGAAATAAAAGCGAAGGGACTTACAAAGTTGTGTTCAGTAAGTTGAAAAAGTTTGTCAAAAGTACTAGGAATGGAATTTAAAGGGATCAAATTCAAAATCCGTCACTTACAAAAAGCAAACCCGTTAACTATCTGACAGTTAACGGGTTTACTTATGCTTTTTGTGATCCCGCTGGTTTCCAAACCAACAATCTCTATACCCTTAATAAATAGACACTTATCTAACTTTTAATATTATTCACTGAAACACTACTGAAACAAATTAAAATTTAGCTCTAAGTTCACAAACACTCATTTCAAAATCAATTTAGCCTGTAGTTCTTCGATAGTTAAGGCCGTTCCTCTTCTGCGATGGATCATTCTATGACAATTTGCGCAAACAACCACTAAATCTTTTCCAGGATCTGTTAGCTTTTTTTCCACTTTACTTTCAGAAATAGGCTTCAGGTGATGCACCTCTGCCCAATGTTTCCCCCAAACGCCATATACTTTCTCAAAATTGAATCCACATACCTTACAATCATAACCATGAATTTTTAAGGCAGCATTTCTTAGAGTAGGATTGCGTTCCACTTTGCGCGAGATGTAAACTTTGGTCCCTCCTTCGGTTCTGGCTGTAGTATCCGGCTTTTCAGCCTCCTGCTCTGCTATCAAGTTCTCAAAAACCTCCTCTCGCTCCTTAACATCAGTATTGGCGTACTGCTTTATCCGCTCCCATATTTGTTCCTCATTCAGCCTGTTGAACTTAGTAAATACCTCCGAGCTTATACCCTTTAACTTCTGCGGATTACCCTCCTCATCTTTCCACCCTTCTCTCTCAGTATCCACAAAATGACTATCAAATGTATCACGGGAGTTTTTCAAGCTATGCTCAAATGTCAAAATGTCTCTGCCATCACTTAATTGCTCATAGAACATTCGATAAGCATCTTTCCAGGAATCTGTTTGAAGTAACTTTGGTGGGCCTGCTTTTCCATACTTTGACAGAAAAAAAGCCACCTCAATAAATTTATTATTACGTTTTGTCATTATTGAATACCTTCTAAGGATTAAATTCAGTATTATTTTTCAACTAGAAAAGCGAATACGTGATATCCTCTAAATCGGTATCTTCAATGATACTGCTATCTCCTTCTTCCATAATTGCAAAGCGGTTTTCATCATTGCTGAGTTCAATTGTATAGAGTGCTGGTGGGGTAGGAATTTCAGCTTTTTCAAAATTAGTGATCTGTTCAATCCATCTAAAGTATTGAGATAATGACTTAAAAATATCTCTAAATATAGCAAGCACAGATTCGCTGGGGCTGTATTTTATTTGAGGCTCAAATGCCCTTGAGTTAGGATCATATTCCTCTGATAGGGAGTCAGAATCTTTTATTGAATTAATTCGACTGCTGAACTCTTTATATTCCCTAAAGTAGAATCTTATGGAGTCAAAAGAAACAGAGAAATTTAAGCCAATATATAATATATGCCTAATCATCGCATCCATTATATGTAATTTTGAAATCGGGAATTCACTCATTTGTACTGATTGCAATGAATGGAGAGCGCGATACATTCTAATTGCAAAAATTTCACCTAACTGTTTTCCAGGATTTTTTATTTCACCAAGCAGTAAGAGAAGTAAATTTATTTCATTTCTTGAATAATCGTTGTAACAAGTCCTAAATTTATGAGGATTACCATCAGCTATTGAAATTCCTTTTATTAATGCTTTAGAGTCAATATCTGAAATTGAGATAAAACTCGTTTTAACAATAAGATTTCCAATATTTTCTACAAGTTGCTCTTCAGTTACAATTCTTGGAAAGACATACACTACCGCATCTTTATTTCCAGCCTTACTTGCCAAATCCTGTAGTAAACGGTGTTGATTTCTTTTGTTATTGCTATTAATATCGAACTCAATATGAACATTTGGTGCTGTTGGATCACCATAAAAAATACTCTCAGAATTTGAATTAAATGGGTGCTCTATCCCAGCCTTAAATTGCATAAAAAGAAGACGAGGCTTACCTCCTTGAAATTGAATTGGAGGAGATTTGATACAAACATCATATCCTCCCCCTGTTCTTCCTTCAAGATTTATATGCAATCCCGTCGCATAAGATTTAGGACTAGGAATTAAAGGAAAACGCCAGTTCGGGCGCCAGTATCGTTTGAGTGAGATAGGTTGTAAGAACCACCAAAAACTATCAGCCAATGAAAGTAATTCGTGAGTAATATTTAGCTCCAGTGTTTTTTCTATCTTACTATTCATTTATTATAAAATTAGAATTATCTGACGCTTATTCTATCAATATTTGCTATTTTTTAGTTATAAATTTCAGCTGACATGCCTTTGCTACATTTAACATATACCTCGATGCAGAGATACGCTGATTATAGGGCAGTAATTACGAATTACCCTTAAAGCTTTCAATTACCATGTACAAATCTTCTTCGTAAATAACTTCGACGTTTTTTCCTTTACGCTGCAATTCTTTTACCTTCTCTATTTTACGCCCATAGCTTGCAAAGGCCCAGCATGCATTCTTTTGGTCACAAACAACTAAATAATGTAGTTTGGCGGAAACGGAATCCTGTACAAAACCGCCGTACAATTCTATCATTTCCGCTATCTCCCTTCGGGTGTATTTTGGAGAGTTTCCTGTAATACAAAAAGTGCTTTCTGGTAACTTTATAAGAACTGCATTGGAGGCATCCATTGCTGTCAATACATCCCTATTGGATGGGGTCGCACTTTCCATAATAGACGTACTTTTTATTATCTCTTGAAGCTTTTGTCGATAATCGTTTGTCAGATCTCTATCCTCAATTATGTTATGGACGATTTCCAATACGCTATCATAGGGCCATGTATTTCTCAAGAATTCATTGCTATCTGCATAATCTTTCAAAAACTGAATTTCAGAATCATTAATGTCTCCATCAGCTTCAATCCCAGAAAGAATTCCTGATAGTTGTTGTATTCCACTTGTTATTAGATTATAATATGGGTTAGACGTATTGAGAAATTGCTCACAGAGCCATTCTAAATCATCTATCTCTTCCTTGTCAATTATTCCGTCTTCCGTAATTCTTTCAATACATTGGCATATATCCTTATAAGGCGACCTGCCGTGATATGCTCCAACTTCATATGCCCACTTCTTTAGATATTCAGTCTCTGAATCATTGATAGCACCATCTGCCTTAATCCCCTGAATTAAGCCGTATAAGTTATTTAAGTCTTTCTCAACTATAGCCGGACTACAAAAATTCATGTAGGATTTGCTATCAAATTTGTCAAATTTTGCTGTGTTCATTTTCAATAATGAAGTTTTTCTCGTCAATATTTTGGACATCAAAAATTCTCCCTAATACAATATCTTTTGATTTTGGTGAAGTTTTAGGATAATAAAACTCCATATCAATCTGAAATTTTGAAGGATCATCAACTCTCTGGGTTCTTATATAATTAACCCCTTTACTGAACATTATTTCTAATGTTGGATTTTCAACTCCTTTTTTTCTAAGGTCTTCTCTAATTCGTTGCTCTTCCTTTTTTGCAACCTCTTCCCATGACATTCCCGTAGGAGATAATTTCCCTACCTCAAAAGCACAACAAGGCCCATAGACCTGTATTGCCTTTTTTTGATTTTTTAGCTGACTATCCATATAAATATTTAATAGGCCATTGCAAATACTCTTTCCACATTGTACAAAGCACAATGTTAGAAAAAACTCATGTCATTTATAGGAAGAAAAAGTAAAAAGTTATCAAGCGGTAGTTGCCACTGATAATCAGATATTTACAAATAAATTTCCATATACCACAGCTGTATGTAGTAACCTCATAAGGTTACCTAAACACGCTCCTTGTGTCTCAATCTAAATGCCCTACATGTTGAAGATTATCAAAATATACCGATTAGGTAATAGGTAGGGATATTATTGTGCCTACCCCTAATTATTATTGCCCAGCAGGAACAATTGGATTATTTTTTAGCCTTTCGTTTTCACGGGTCTTGTACTCCAGAAGTTCTTGGGTGGTCTTGAGTAGCTGCTGTTCAAGCTCACGAATCCTATCATCTTTGCTTTGTTCTTCAGAAGCCTTTTGGATGATTTCTTCAACAAAAAGTTCATTTACCGAAACTCCGAGTACTTCCGCCAATTGCGTTAATCTTTTCCCCTTAGGTATAGCCCCGTTTTTTAACCAATCTGACACAGAGGGCTGCTTAATCCCCAACAATCCTGCTAAATCGCTCTGATTCAAGTTTTTAGCAGCCATCAATCTCCTTAAATTTTTCGAAAAGGTATTCATTGGTAAAAAAATATAAGTTTTACCTTGATTTTATAGGTTTAACCTATATATATTTGTCACGTCATTTTAACATTGTGCAATATACGATACTATGGAAGTCATCGCAAAAAGTATTGAGCAAACGGCATTGAAGCCCATACAGGATAGGCTGGTAGATCGCTTCATCTATGCCCGCGATAAAGTAGGAGCCGATTGGCGCAAGCAGCTATCGGAAGCGGATGCGTTTTTTAATACCAAAGTGGGTGCCGATTGGATGCATGGCGCGGCCTCGGCGGTATCTTCTACTCGCAGAGCCAGCGCCGACCGCCTAGAGCGCGTAGTACTCGCCCTGGAGAAACTTGCCGGTATCCAAAACCCTCCCATCGTATGAGCGCCGGCAACCTTACCCCCTCGCCTACCACCATTGCGCTGAGCCTGCCCCAAGACCAGCTCGAACTACTCCAAACCATACAGGAGCAAAACGACAAAATCTTGGCGGCAATGAACGCCTCCGTATGGCTCAGCGAAGAAGAAGCCGCCGACCGTCTCAAAGTAAGTGTGAGCACGCTCCGCAAATGGCGCGCCGATGGCTGGCTCAGCTACCACAAAATAGAGAAAGTGGTGCTCTTTCAGGCGGCTGAGCTTGATGCTGAAGTAAAGGCCCGAGGCCTGGTGCAGGCTTCGCTCAGCCCGTTGATGAAAACCGCAACCAAACGCTCAAGAGCCTAGCCCATGAAAACGCTCACATACCGCCTCATCGGAACTGCGTACCCCATAGAAGGCCAACTGTTTGGCTCCGCCGCCACTGCAGCACGCGTGTATCAGATAGCGCGTGTGCATGGCGCACGGCTGGTTAGTTATTGTCTAACCCACTCACGGCCATGCTGAACCCCGAAGCTCGTTTTTGGCTGGAAGCCACTGCCATTTTCGGCCTGCTTTTTGGCCCGCCCGCCGCACTGGCCTATTGGATCATTAAAACCATCATTCGCTCAAAGACCTCAAAACCATGAAAGATCATCCTGATGCAATGCTCATGATTCGCTATCTCCAGACCATGATTCGTATCGCCGATACAGGCTCTACTTTAGAAGCAAAAGCCCTAAAATACGCCTCCGAAAACGTAGATGCACATGTCAAGGGCCATGCCGATATGAAAGATGTGTTTGAAGAAGTCATTCAACGCTACCCTCAACCCGCCGCCGTGCAGTCAGAACCATGAACAGCGACATCCTCATTTGGCTCATACTCTTTACGGTCATGTGGCCATGGCTCACCCGAACCGAGCCTTACAAGTCAAAACACAAGCCATAAAATCACCGCCCGGACATTCATTAGTAGGTTAGAGTAAAGGGTTTAGGAATGGACATACTCCCCCGGCCGTTTGGCCGGAGTGAGTGTCCGGCGGGAAAAATCAAATAAATACCAAAAATGCTAATCACAGATCGCCCCATATACAAGCGTATAGCGCGGCACGTTAGGGACTTCAACGAAGCCCAAGACACCAAGGCGCATCAGATCACCAAAAGCAGGTATGCCGCCCTGCGCACCATTGCTGAGCTGTATATCAACGAAACCCGCCGCGTGGTAGCTCTCCCCGGCTGGGCAGATTCTGACCAGCTCCCCACCATCCGTACCAACCGCACGGAGCTATCCAAGCTCATCAAGTGCTCGGGCAGGAGTGTCTATAACCATATTCAGCTGCTTATTCGGGCGGGGATATTGGTCAAAGACCTCCACGGCCGCCAAAACGACTTTGAGCTACAGCTGCACCCGTGGTTTGTTTTTGGTGATAATTTTCAGGCGCCGACCATCCAAAATCTGCAAAAATTTGTGGCTACCACCAAGCCCCTTCCCCTGCATGGGTGGCAAAATTTGCCGCCTATAAGTTCCTATGAAACACAGGAAAGTTCTATAATCTCTACTAATAGCGGTGTGGAAACTGTGGATTTGGTGGATAAGTCAGATTTTCGGGCAAATGATCCACAGTTACCACGTTGTGATAGTGATAACACAGGAAACACAGGAAAGGAAGTCAGCAACACCCCACCTCAGGGCAAGTTTCCTGAGACTTCCAATGACACAGGAAAAACTGGGGGCGCGCCGGCCAGCCCGCGTACCTTAGGCGACCGCGCCGCCGAGCGCCTAGGCATACCCCGACACGATAAGGAAGGCAGAACGGGAGCCACCACCGGCGGAGTAAGACCCGCCGAGGCTCCCACTAGCCCACCTGATGAGCTCAAAACCAAGAAAATGGAGCTCACCCAAGCCCTCTGGGAGTACATTCAGCCCCAAATGTGGCCCGATGAGTACTTCTCACCGCAGCATACCTCCCGCATCTTGAACTTACTCTGGAGAGATGTATTTGGTCACTTCAACCACGTAGATACCATCCCTGCCGCCGTGGATGCCTACCAGCGCACCCTCCAGCAGCTAAATTTGGCCATAGCCTACGCCCGCAAAAACCACTGGACTGGCTTCTTACCACCTGTGTTGTATTTTAGCCGGGAGCAGTACCGCAAAGAAGTCAAAAACAACCAGCGCGGCTCCTTTTTCTGGGCCGCCAAGTGGCTCGAAGAAGCCGATTCCCGCCGCCAGCGCCGCATCCAGAATGACCACCTCACGCGGGCCATCCACTCTATCTTGGCAAAAAAAGCACCAAGGGGCCTCAAAGGCGGCGGAGTCATGACCCAAACGCAGCTCTATACCTACTGGCGCAACCGCCTAAGGCGCTTCAACAGCTCTGAGCTGCTCGACCGGTTTGACACTCAAGTGCTTACTCATTTCAAACCCTCATAACATTTACCACTATGGCACAAATGCCCGAATGGATTGTCAGCCAAGCAAAATTCAAAACGTGGATCTTGGGCAAGCAAGGCGAAACCACCGTCAAGTACTCCCTGCCCTACCGGTCGGAGATTACGGCCCTCAACAAGCTAAAAGGCATGCTCCTAGAGTGGAGGTCGTTTCAGGTACACTTGGCCATCTTCTACGACCGCGACCGCCGAGACGATGAAGGAGGTTTTCTCGAAATAGGCCGCTACGAAAACGGCCGTTTCCATGGCCTCTAAAACCAAAAGCTCCTACGCACTGGCATGCGTAGGAGCCCAAACGGATCTCCGTCAACGCTCAAATTTCTACAAAATGAATACCATCACCTTGGCAGAGCTCAATAGAAGCATTTTAATTGAACCCATCAGCATCAAGCTCTACCCCATAGAAGCGGTTTTGCTACGGGATTACCTCATCGATATCTGCCTAAATGTAAAGAAGCTTCAGGGAGCGGCTTCCAACTCCCACCTGATATTGGCGGAATGGTACGCGTATAAGTTTGGGGCCCGCAGCCTCCGGATAGAGTACGGCTCGGCCAAAATCCCCAAGTCAGTAGAAATCCCCCTGAGCGTAGCGCGTATCCTGGTCACGGAAATGACCAACACCGTCATCCCTGCCCAGCTCCAGATCGTGCTCGGGCAGATCCACCGACAACTCACTAATCGTAATTTTTTACCACTTTAAACTATTTTCCCAATGGCAAACAACGTCAAGTACACCCGCATTGAGTATTCCAAGACCTTCTCGTTGGGCAACTACGAAAACGAAAAAATCGGCCTCATCGCCGAAGTACCCGAAGGCACCGACATGCTCCAAGCCATGAACGAAATCCGCGACAACGTAGAGGCCGTTCACCACTATCGCCGCGATCTGAAGGCCTTCAATCAGGCTCAGCACATCGTCAACAATCCACAGGATCATCTCGGCCGCGAGGTTACCCGCGCAGAGCAAGCAGTAGAGTCATTTTATCAGAAGTACCCCTTCCACCGCCCCAGTGCTCCCGTGGAGGAAGTGCTCCAGCTGGAGGGAGTTCCCAGCGTTGAGCATAAAGACCACAAAGAAGATCACGTCAATCACCCATATTAATAACCAAGCGTGGCCAGCGATGAGCTGGCCACGCCAAATACTATTCTAATGATACAACCCTATGCAATGCTGTATTTTATTGGGTATCTATGCAACAAAGCCTTATTAAGTCCTTTTGATATTTAGTCCAAAAACTCGCAGGTGATATTTCATTGCAAGCAGTTGTCAATACTGTCAAATTAAATAAGATAAATTTGATAATCTCATTCAATAGTCGTTTTATTTTGTTGCTTTTTAATCCATCGACTTCCATAAATCCAAAGGGCTATTGTTACACTAAAATGAAATATCCAATACGCAAAATTTCCTGTAACTAGTCCTATTTGATATGTGTCAAATTTTCCTGTAAAAATTTTGAAGAACCCAAAGATAGCCGCAAAAAGTTGAGGAAGCTGTCCAACTATTGCAAGAGTCAATATAAAAGCTAGAACTATAAAAATGTATCCGAATATTTTCTTTGTTGTCATTGTCTGTATCGTTTTTTTAAGGTTGCTCTTAACGTTTTGCAGCTACCCAAAGGGGGCGATTTCGAAGCAATTCACTATCAACCAAGCACAAACTTTGATAGATGCACAAAGCTTGATTTAACCACTGAACCGCCGCTTTTGGGTAGGTGCAGTTAGCATTTGTTATTTTAATATTTCATATCCAAGATTATTCCATTTTATGATATCAGTCATTGTCTTTTGCCCGTTAATCAATTTCGCCAACTCTTCATAAGTCTTGTTTTCTTCAGTAAACTCTTGTAGATGAATAAATCGTCTATGATTTGCTCCAATTCCACTAAATGGAATTGGAAAAAACCTATGCCATATAATGTTAGACCTTGGCATAGTAAACATCCATCCACCTGATTTTGGAAATAACTTATTAAAACTTTCAAAGGCATTTGGTATTTCTTCTACTGGAATACCAGTATTTTCAGAAATGTAAGAATACTCTTTATCTTTCAAATCTGTTAAAATAAATCCACCCATTACATAGGTAAAGAATTGCCAAAACACTGGATATCGGTGAAAAAAGGGTTCTTTTACTAAGACTTCAAGTCCAGACTTAATTGTTTGCGGTATACTTAAGTAGTCCAAACTTTCTGAAAATTTATCTTCCCAAAATGTTCCTTTGTGGTTCCTTAGTAGATGTTCTGTACAAGATTTCAAAATGGTCAAACGAGCCATATGTTCAATATAAAGAGCAATTTGAAGTGGTGAATTCTCTGCTTTATAAAAGAGTGATTTAAAACACTCACTTGATAATTCTTCTACCCCTTCATCATATTCTCCGGATTCAAGCTCATGGCAAATCTTGGCAGTTATGTTTTTGTATTTAATATATGTTTCGAATAGTTGTTTAATACGTCTAACAGGACTATTGGAGAAAAAAGTACCGCTATTAATTTTGAAAAAGTAGTCGTCAAGATTTTTAAAACCTTCATTTTCTGGGTATTTCTTCTTTAAGTCTTTAATTTGTTTTAGTAGTTTTCTTTCTAGTAAATACGAGAATCTTAGGGTTTCAATTTCCTTTTCCTCAGCGGGTTGATGTAGAAACTTACCTAAACATTCATTAGTCTTAGAAAGGTCTGAGTTGTCGATAAGTTCAATAGATAAATCAGATGCTTTTCTTTTAAAATAGTCAACAGAGTCTTTAGTTCTTTTAATGATAAATAATCCATCTTCCATTTTGAGATAGACCAACCATCCCTTGACCTTGAAAATCTCACTAAATCCCCAATTACCCGACTTAATCTCTACAAGTTTTCGAGTAACATTATCTCTGTCGAAATCTGTAAATATTATGTCTAATTCTAGAATTTCTTCTGTTTCTCTATATATTATTGATTTCTCAACATAAAGTCCACCGCTTTGAAAGTATGCGCAGATGTAATCTTCGTAGTCTTTCTCGATTGGGTTACTTTCTAATGTTATTGCTGTGCTCATTTATAGTAGATGCTACTGTTTTGCCGCTTTGAGAAGAAGGGGATTTACAGCATTAAGCTTCATTAATATATACAAACCTTGGATTTTGCACTTAACTGTAATAGAAGCACTAGGCACCCGCTTTTGCAAAACAGCGTTTAGGTGTTTGTTATTTCTTCTCATCACTTTCAATTAAGTATTTCTCATTGAAGAATTTTTCGTTCCGAATCATAAATCTTTCATAAAGCTCTGGAGAATCTAACTCCATACAAAGTCTTTTTATCGACATTCTCATTTCTTCAAAAAATATCATTGATTCTTTTCCACCAGATATTTTCATCATACGATACTGCATTTCTTGTATAATTTCCAAAAGTCTATGTACGGTTTCTCTAGAAACTTCACCTTGTCTCGGCAGTCTCTTGGCATTCATTCTAGTAAGTTCTAAAACTTCCTCTAATATTTCTCTTTCACTTCTCAAATTATCTTCGCCTTCATTAACGTGTGAACTTAAAATGTCGTTTATTTTAGTCTCCAATTTAGGCCACCACATCTCAAAAACGTCATTCAAAACAGCAGATTCAAGTTTTGATTCTCCACCAGTATTATTAATGGTTGTCAAAAGCTTCTTGAAATCGGTTTTGTCAAATTTTGTTGCTTGAAAACTGGTTAAAGGTCCTGTAAAGTCAACACTATCTAGGTTGAATAAAATTGTGCAGACATTTGCCTTTCCAAAATTCTTCGAAAGGGCTCCCGCTTCAAAAAGTATCCAAGGTTTATTTAAGTTGTCTTTTGTCAAACAAATTATTCCAGCATTTGAACTTTCCAACTCAGATGCAATTTCTGTGGACCAACGTGTTCCTTTTTCGATATCATTTGGTGTGAAGTAGGGTTTAACAAATTGTAAGACCCCAGGAAGCCAAAGTCTAACTTCCTCTGCCAATTTTTTACTTAGTTCTCCACTCCAACTGATAAATACTTTTGATGCCATAATGTTTCTATTTTGTTTCGTTCTTTTTATGTAATGATGCCTACATCATCATGGCGTATATAACACCAAAACGGAGGATAACCGCCATTTAACTTAACAGTGGAGAACCTCGTTTTTTTTATCTATAATAAAGGCAAACATTCATTTTTTCTACGTCAATTCCACAAAATAGTTATCAAACGGTATCTGAAGTGTTCAGAATGGGATACAATAAGTCTAATTAAGCCTATTTTTCTTGGCCCCTCCCGCAGCTTGAGGGAAGAAGCTCACTCCCCCAAAAAAGAGCGAATAAACATGGGAAAGGACTTGCTTGTGGCGAGAAGTTGTGCGTTGTTTGTCCTACCAAAAAAACGCACAAAGACATGAAAATAAGCAACTTAACTACCACCGAAAGCCTCGTAAACCGCGCATTTGAAACCACAGGCCGCAGCCTTCGAGTCAGGCATCAAACACGCATTCAGGGTGAGCTTCAAGCAGGGCCGCCCATTCCATTAAGAGAAAATTATACATACCCTGAGTAATAAAAACTACCCAAGCGGGGTTCATTATTTAACCCATGACCGTACAGAGGAGCCATCAGGTGCTTAGTTCTGTAAAACGGGAAAAATTAATCATTGAAAAATAATACCATGAAACCTTCTAAAACAACCTCGACATTCGTGCTGAGTTGGGTCTGTGTTCTTTGTCTGGTGGGGTGCAAAAAAGAGAAGGAAGAAGAAGCGGAACCTATACCACGCAATTTCTCTCAAATTTTCATGGATGGCAAACCTTGGAATCAAACATTATCTAACGGGGTTGTTGTAGCCACACGTACAGTTTGTGCCTCATGCTGGATGGCGCCCTTAGATACACTCTACAAAAATTACTTTACATTGTCCATTTCTCATTTTTATGACCTAGAAGAGTACAAAAAGTATCCCTTTGAGAGTATTTATCTTGGTGCAATTCCGATCAGAACGGGAGAATATAAATTCGCAGAGGTTTTTAAAACTCCCTGCCGTCCTGATACGATTCCGCAGGCTATATTTTTTACAAGTGAATTTGACACAGGAAAAGATACATACCACATTCTTCCCAGTGAGAAGCAATACATTCGGGTGACCAAGGTAGATAAGGCTACAGGGTATGTAGAAGGGGATTTTATGTTGACCTTTATACGTGTTGCTAAAACGAAGGATTCTACTTCTCCCGATACACTTCGCATTCAACCCTCTCGTTTTTCTGCTTTTATTGGATCAAACCAATAAGCGGGTTGCGAGATTACTAACAAGGCCTCCGATATGGAGGCCTTGTTAATTTAATAATTCCAAGTAAGGCATTCAATCTTCTTTTTGGCCTCCTTTCGTCGTCCATCCACAGCCAGAGTTTTCTCGTGGTCTTCCACCTTCCAGCCGCAGCGCTTCCGATAATCGGCCAAGATTTTTTCAGGATAGCTTGAGAGTAGGAATTTTCCCTGCATCGATGCGCAGGCCTCCAGCAACTGTCGAAAATTTTCTTCAGTATAGCCCGCATAATTGCCTTGGTTTGAACTCACATACGGCGGGTCCAGATAAAAGAACGTGTCGGGCGTGTCGTAGGCTTTAATTACCTTCAGTACATCGTAACACTCAATGGTCACCTTTTTCATGCGTAGCTGGAAGGCATCCGTGAAGGCATTCTTCTTGTTATGGAGTTTCAGTGCGCACTTGCCGCTTCGATCGTAGCCAAACCCGCTCCCAATCTGGGAGCCAAATGACATGTTTGCCTGAACCCATACCGCCCAAGCCATGGCCAATGGGTCTTTGACTAGCTCCTTTCCAGCATCGTATTCCTCGCCCGAGTCTTTATGCTGCGCTCTGGAATGGAATGTTTCATCAACTTTCTCTCTCAAATCGGCAAAATCGTACTTCAATGCTCGATAAAAGGTCATCAGGCGGTGGCTAATATCATTTACAACCTCCGCTTCGGAAGGCACTTTGGCAAAAAACACGGCACCGCCACCAAAAAATGGCTCGACATACAGCTTGTGCTGAGGAGGGATTTTGGGGAGGATGGCATTCAGCATTTGTTGCTTACCGCCGTAATAAGTAATTGGAGTTTTAAGCTCTGGTTTCATAGCTGTGGTTTTGTTGTATATCCAGCCACGAAAATCCCCTACAAACTTTCACCGCAAAAGGACAAAAAAACGCCCGTTTTTCAGGCTAAAAATTGTACGTTTGTATCACTGCGGACCCAGCAGAATAAAAACGGATTAAAATATGCAAAATGAATTCGCACGCGGGAAGGAGCTTGGGAGAAAGCACTTGGCCGCAATCATGCAGAGGGGAACGAAATGGCAGAACCGCCACATTCCCATCTACATAAGAGAAAATCTGTTGTTCCCTTTTTTCATAACAGAGTTTGGTAATGAAGAGCATCTGTATGTAATTCAGGCCCCTGTCAATGATTCAGAAAAGGTGCATTTTCTTCACTTCGCGCGGCGTCCACGCGATGAAAGTAATCCCCAAATTCCTAATCACTCATAATGAAGGCGCTTCACCAGGCATAACCTACATTGTACATACTCAATATCCTGCGTTCGTTGCAACAATACACCGTTTCAACGATTTAACTGCACTTGAGCAATTTACTGACACGGTTAACCATACCAATTTCTTTTACCTGAAAGATCTCCTGATTTGCCTTGAAGTCGTGCATTTTTTGAATGAGTTTTCACAAGTCCCTGACCGCTTTAGTTATACGCTAAAACGTGCTTTGAATTGGTACATTCATTCTCAAAATGAAGCCTGATTATTAGGCAGTTAAAAAAGTTGCACCCTTTTTCGAAAATCACCACTGACAACCGCCAGATAGACAGTGCGTTGTCAGTGGTGATTATAATTTTTGCCACAGAAATCCCTCTCTGAAGCCCGCCCTTTAACATTTTGGAAATTTCCATTTTGGAATTGGCGAATATCTGAAAGGGCTTTACATGAACTCCATATCGAAAGATCCGTAAGCGTAAGCAAGGTGTGGCTTCGATATGTAGACCGCATAGTAGTCGACGGTGTCACTGAGGTGAGTGGCGTTCTCTTGGTTGGTGGTTGCTTTCTTCTCACTGCCCTTGTCCTTGTTGTAGTCGCCTGTGATGGGGGCCATCTGTATGGACGTGGTGGTACTACGGCCATACGTCTTACTGAAGCGGAACACCGTAGGTACTACATCACTGTCCTCTGATAGTATATCCTTCATTAGGGTATATACCTCATCTTTAGGTGGGTTATAATTAATGGGCACTACTACTACATCCCACCCATGGTCGGAGAATTCTTCCCCAAATTGACTGAAAAAAGTCTCCCAACTACCATCCGCTTTTTTTACCGAACCCGCCGATTTATTGTTCCCGTTACGGTCACCCGTTATGATTATACGTCTTTTACGGTGCTTCCTTCTTTCGAGCTCTTTGCGTAGTTGGATGGCCAACGTTTGGGCCATGGTCTTGTCATTATCGGGCTCTTTCACAAACTGGTCAAACGCCATCCTGTGCAGGTGGGTGTTTGGGTTATGCTGCCAGTTGGTACAGCTCGTAAAGTGCGCATTAAAATCCACTACCGTAACCAGCTCCTGGTTGGGGTCATAAAGCTCCTCCTCATCCAAATCAGTATGGCGCTCATAATCAAAGGCAGGATAATAGCAGTTTGGAAGGCGGGAAATTCGCTTTCCATTCACCTCCAC
This sequence comes from Runella rosea, assembly GCF_003325355.1. Taxonomy (GTDB): domain Bacteria; phylum Bacteroidota; class Bacteroidia; order Cytophagales; family Spirosomataceae; genus Runella; species Runella rosea. Next base: position 6,630,388 of record NZ_CP030850.1, on the reverse strand, counting down.
TTCGTATTCAATCTTCAGGAGTTTTTTCTTGAGGTTTTCAATAAAATTGGGCGGCAAAAACAGCACATTATCCCGGGTCGTTATCGTCGTAAAATAATAACGGTCACTTTCGGAGGCCATTAATTTTTCGATTTCATACATCCAGTCGCCGCCGCTCCCGTAAGATGGGCTGGAAAAAAAAGCGAAAAGATGGTGCCAGTTAGATTCAAACTTTCCAACGTTGGCCCGCAGGCGTCCCTCCAAAATCTTCAGCCATTCCCTTTTAAATAAAAGCGCCTCATCCATAAAGGCAAAATCATCGTTTCTCCCCCGGTGCAAATCTGCGTTCAGTTTGTAGCCGCAGACCTCCATCACCCACCCGTTGGGAAACGAAATACAGTTTTCCCAATCGTCAGGCTCTTGCCATGGGCGGTCCCAATCGGGCGGCGGTTCTTTCCATAGGCAATAATCGCCCTCTCCCGTGGCGAAGTTGTACGGTATGAGGTTAAAATGCTCACGCCATACCGACTTCACCCCCGGAAAAATACTCCGCTTAAACTGCTTCACCGTATTACAGGCAAATTGCCCCTTAGCCATCGGCAAATCCTCCTTGGAGCAAAGGATAGCGAAGCCCATCACAAACGACTTCCCCGATCCAATCCCGCCCACGATCCCCGCCGTCTTTACGCCTTTTGCGGTGAGGTTATAAAATACCCCTTCGATGAAGTCCGCCTGCTTGTCATTCAGTTCAAACTCCACCGTATCATCGTCAATCCAGTTGCTCATATTCGGCCTCCTCGTCTATTTGGTCCTTCGTTACATTCCCATTCACCACCGTCGTTCTGCGTTTTACCACGATTTTCGTCGGCTTTTTCTTATCACCTACCATGCGCGAGGTATCATAAGCGCCGTCGATGGTCGCCGCTTCTTTCATCAGGCCTCGGTATTCCTTCAGGAGCATGGCCACTTCTTTGATGGTAGAGGTGTCGATGTTCATCTTTACGCCCAAAAAATCCATGTCCTCACTCAGTGGGGCCCCAATAAGCTCACCGATTTTTTCCATCACCATCTTGGCCGCGCCTCTAAACTGCTCGGCATAAATGTACTTGATGCCGTCGCGGTTGCGCAGCTGGCGCAGCTCCGCAAACACCTCATAACTCATCGCCAATATCTCGCGGGCCCGGCGCTCCATCACCTTGCTCGTGGGGTGGTTCTTGAGCATCCTGATCACTTCCGTATCCGAGTAGCCATCTTTAAGCCACGCCCGGCAAATGTCCAGCTTTTCAAAAGTCTCCTCCTGCGTGGGCGTGAGTTCATCCCCGTTTAGCAGGTGCTTTCGATAAACGTCCATTTCTTGGTAGACTTTCTCAAGGTATTTATTGTGTTGTCTCATACTTAATTCTGGTGATTTGAGCCTGTAAATCCATTTTATGGGCCTTCATGCGGGCCAATTCCTCCTCCCATGCGGAGGCTTTTTTGTGGTCTGGGTTATCGGCGAGCTTCTTGGTATATTTCACTATGTTGACGTTGATGCGCTGAAGCTCCACGCGCAGCTCCGCTTCCGAGCCCGATACTTCAGGGGAAATTTTCTTGGGTTGCGCCTCCGGAAACCGCCCAAACTTCTGAAAATGCTCCACCCTCAGCCTGATTGCCTTCCAGCCTTTGCGCAGGTCCAGGATCTTCTCGATGATGGGCTTCACCCCCGCCACGTCATCATCCCTGAAAGTGTGCAGCTCATTCGATAAAAGAGCAGCTTCCTGATGCAGGCGGTCGGCCTGCACAAGAAGCTGCTCGTACTCGTTTAGAGCCAGATTAGTTGCTACTCCGTCTCGTTTTTTTTTGCGTCTTCTTCGGCATTTGCCGCGTTTTCAGCTGGTTTTTCGTCAGCACCTTCAGCCTTCTGATCAGCGCTGGCCTCACCCTTTTCTTCGGGTTTTTCTGGCTCAGGCTGCTTCTTTACAGGAGCTTTCGTTTCCTTTTTGGGCGCAGCTTTTGGCTCTGCTTTTTTAGGGTCATTTGCTGGCTCTTTCACCGGCTCGGCTACTTCTTCACCTTTGGCGGCTTCGAGCGCTTCTTTGGCCTGCTTAAGTAAGGCGGCCGTCACTTCGCTGCCGATGGCATCATGACGCATCTGCGCCAGCTGCACATTTCCTTCCAGTCGTTGGATATGTTCCATTAAGATTTTAAATTTTTAGGTTTGACTTCCGTTTCCACTACGGCAGCGGGCTCCGCCTTGGCTTCAAAAAAAGCCTGGTAGTTTTCCCCCAAACCATACACCCACTCCAGATCGCTCTGGGGAGTGTCAGGGGTCAGTACCACCGATTTATCTTTGCCAGCCACTACCTTGGTGCCGACAAAAGCCTTTTTTACTTTGAGCATGATTTAACAGAAAAAAAGCGCAGTTTGGCCCGTTTTCACCACCAAACTGCGCCTAAGTGAAATTATACAAGCGCCTCCACCAAGAAGGTCACGTCGTCGGCCATTGGCACGGGCATCGTAGTGAGTCCGTCGTTTTTCGCACGGATTGTAATATCCTTACGAGCATTCCCTTTTTCAGGAGAAGCACCCACCGCCTCGAGCATGAAGGGCACGTATTTCTGGCCAAGGTAGTAGCGAGAGCCATCATTGCCTTCAATGACCAGATTGACCGGTACTTCATACAGGCGTGTCACAAACTTTACATTATCCTTGTTGACACCCAATATCTTAAACTCAAAACCCTGCGTAAAGCCCGCCCCGGGTTTCATCTCAAAATCCCACTTCGTCGTATCATACCAAGCTTCCACTTCAATCGCCTTTTTGGTGGCTTTTAAAGGGATAGCCCCTACGCCTGCCAGCTCTCCATTCGTCACCAGCATATCGTAGTTGACGGGTTCGCTCTCAAGGTCATCCGTAAAAATGATATAAAGGCGCTTCGAGCCTCCAAGCTCCGGCTTCTGGTACTTACGCTTCACCCCCACCAACGCCGTAAAGGCCAACGTCGGAGCCGTCAGGCCCAAGCCCGTCTCATCACCCAACACGTCGGTACCAACCACGTAGGCCAACACCATGGCCAAGGCTAATCCTAAAAAAATCCCTAATTTTTTCATTGCGGTCAATAATTGATTGTTAAAAAAAAGTGTAAAAACTGAGTGGGCATTGCGCCCACCCTACTTTGTGTTTTGCCCCGATGATTAGTCAGTGCGGGTGTTCATAAACAGATACTTCCCTACGCCGTAGTTCACATCCGCCGAAAACATAAAGTTGGTTTCCCAGCCCTTCACGTTCTCGACCATCTTGGCGTTGAAATTCTGGTAGTTTTCGTTCAACACGAAAAACAAGTTCTTCGGCAAGCTGATAAACATGAAGCGCTTGTTGCTAAGGCCAAGCTCAATCTTGATGCTGATGTTAGGAAAATCATCCAACACCGTCGGCTGCTCACTCAATGAAATCGTGTTGGGCGATTTAGCTCTACGGGTTTCTTTATACAATCGGTAAGTCACTGGCGACATGTAGATCTTCATTGGCCGCCCCGCAATATCCGGATTAAGCTCCGTAAGCTGCGCCAGCGCATTGGCCTGATCGTACACATCCGCATCAAACTCCACCCCCGTCAGTGCATTGGTCAGGATGTTACCCGTAGGGATATCACCACCCACGCCACGCCCTTCGGCAAACTTGTACAAAAGACCGTTCATCACCGTCAACGAACCACTTCCAGCAGGGTTTTTCACGCCTCTGAAAGTAGAGTTGTACGCCAAATCACGCCCCGCTTTGTTCAAAATCTGCTCCGCAAAAAACAACGGCCACGGGTTAGCGATCAAATCGTTCAGGTTCTTGAAGCCAATCACGTTTTTGAGATACGTGCGGTAAAAATTGATCAGGTCGCTCCGACGAAGCGACAAGTCAATGTCGATGTCGTTAAAAGTCGGCAAACGAGCCCCAAACTTTACGGCATCCGCCGAAGGATCAAAATCATCGCTGGCCACGCGCATGATGTCCATTACTTCCATCGACAGCAGCGGTGTGCGGTCGTCCTGCTCACGCACTTCAAAATCATCACGGATTTTCCCCCAGCCATCGGCCAAGTAAGTGTTCATGATTTCGGGCGTGTTGCTGATGGTTTCAGCAAGCTCAGTAGGCAAGTTGTCAAACTTCACTGAGTTAACTAGGTTGTTAGCTATAAGGCTCATTTTTTTTAAATCTTACCGCCCTTGCGGCTGTTAATAGGTGAAAAATTGAAACGTTTTAAGCACGCTTAGCCTTGAGGGTTGTTGCGCTTCCAGATCTCGGCGGCCACGCCCATCGGCGAGTCGGCGGCTACATTGGCCAATGACTGCTGGCCACGACTGGAGGCATCGGCTCCCGGTAGCGCCACGCCCGCATTCTGGGCCGTCTTAAAATAACTTTCGTACGTCGCCTGCTTCGTGGCTATGCCGTCCACTTTCTGCGTCAACGCCTGGACTGCCCCCATCAGCGCCTGCATAGGGTCAGCGCTCTGAGTGGGAGCCGCTTCAGCCGCCGCCTGTGGAGCGGGTGCCGCAGAAGTAGTCGGAGCGGGTGGGGTTGCAGTTTGGGCCGCAGTTTGGGCTGCTGCTGTTGTGCCTACACCAGCCACCGCGCCAATGCCCGTCGTCGCCTGCACTGCCTCTAGCGTCTCCTCCTGCGAGAGCGTCGCTGCTTTGTGCGTCAGCTCGGTGTATTCTTCAGGTGTTAGGGCCTCCGAGATTTTTTTGTGTAGGCCTCCAAACATCACTTCCAAAACAGACTTCTTGTTCTTATTCATGGTTTTATAATAAAAATTGGTGATTGCTTATTTTGTGCCTTTGGCAAGTGTGGCCACTCGGTTGATGGCCTGCGCCAAGCTGCCCGTGCGGTCGGCCAAGCCCACCGCTATGGCGTCTTTCGGGCCAAACATCTTACCAGTCAGGGCCTCCGATTTTACCTTGCCCATGCGGCCGCGCTTTACGATGCCCTCAAACTCCTTCTGAGCCGCATCTACCACCGCCTGAAGCTCCGCCCGGGCTTCGGTGGTGAGCTCTTCCAGTGGGTTGATTCGGGCTTTATCTGGCGATTTTTGCGCCCGGATTATCTCCCACTTGATACCCTGTTGCTTGAGGCTTTCGGCATAGTTTTGATAAAACAGGATCGTACCCACACTCCCCATTTGGGAGGTGCTGCTGTCTTCCATCCATTGCTCATCGGCATGGGCCGTTACGAGTACCCCCGCGCTGGCGCAGTAGTTGGTCCAGTTCAGAATAGGTTTGGGGAAATTCTCCACGGCCGCCGCCAAGATGGGCGCGCCATCGGCTGTGCCGCCACCGGTGTTGGTTTTCAGTACAGCTCCTACGTACCGCTCGTCCTGAGCGGCACTGTTGAGCAGCGCCGCCAGCCACTCATAGCCGGGCGTGTAGTATCCTGCCCGTGAGAGCGGCCCCTCGATGGGCAACACCAGTACTTTTTGGTTGGTCGAATAATACTCCGTAAAGTACTGATTCCAGGACTGCTCCCGGGTCAATCCCTGAAGCACCAGTCCCGTCACCCGCAGCGGGTCGGCCCAAGTCGGTCCCTGCCCCGCCACACTGTTAAAGCTCTGTAGGTGTTCTCCGATTACATGCGCAATAATTGGTTTCATTCTCGTAATAAAATTTCACGCTACGAAGATGAAGCCCCATTTTCCAAGCTAAAAGGACGAAAAAAGCCCAACCGCATCGCAGTCAGGCTTTCTGTTATGTTTACCCCGCAGCGGCGGACCGCCACCAAAATCAGTTCTTCCAATTCACCCACCCAAACGCCCTCACGTAGCCATACATTATCCAAACCTGCCAAGCTGGCACATTGCATTGCTTGAGCAACTCTCGCCAAAACAAATCCACCTCCCTGCGCGTAGCCTTCACTGGCTTATGCTCGTACAAATAATCATGCACCACGCAGGCATTGGCGGTACGTCCATGTGGCGGTATCAACCAAAAGAACAACTGCGGCACACTGGCAAAGTCAGAGACGTACCCCGCAGGAATCATAAACCGCCCATAGTCATTCAACGAGCAGCGCACCCGCACTGGCTGCACTACTTCCCACCAATCCGATTTACCGCTATTGTGTTTTTTCAGAAGTATCTCCGGGTACCTCGTTGGCATTGTTTTCAGTAGTTTCAAGTTTAGCTTTCGCACGCTTTTCACCCTTTTCCAAAATAGTAGAAATTGAAAGCTGCTGACTAAGGGTACACTCTTGAAGAATAGCCCCCAACAATTGCTTTTCTTCAGGAGAAATTATGACTGTGGTACATTCTTTATTGTTCTCCATTTTCGATAGGGGGATTTATGGCCGTTAGGTTATCCCAGCCAGCCTGTTGAAAAAATTGATTAACGAAAGCCAGCGTTTCTTCCGAAACCTGTCCCGCTACAAACTCCGATATTTTTGCATATACCGAAAAGGGAATCGGAGCCAAACCACTCTCCCGAACTCGACCGTTCGCGTCTCGCAGCTCGTAGAAAATTTCTTGAAAAATCATCTTCGTCTCTGGCGCAACCTCTTTCGAGAATGGCGCTCCAGTGGTTCGGATATTGAGCGACACCACCGCTGGCATCACTACAGGAATGAGGTTAATTGTAGTCATAATGATAGAAAAAAGAATTAATGAAGGTTAGCCCATGCTCCAGCGGCATATACTCTAAGTTTTCCTAAGGTGGAATCATAGTAGGTATCACCATTTTCAGGAGAACTGGGAGCGGCCGAAAGCGGCACAAATCGAACCGCTCCCGTATCTTTGATGGTCATCCGATTAGCCCACCCTACACCTCCAATGAAATTCCAAAATGCTATTCCGCCCGTAGGAGTCATCTGCATGTTCATCGCATAAGTCGTACCGCCCGAGATATTTTGCTGATAGAAGGTGTTTGAAATCGTTGTCGACCCATTTTTTCGCAAATAAAACATCTCATCACTTGTCACGCCCAGACTCGAATACATCGCACCCATCACCTGAAATTTCCCCATTCCAATATCCGAGCCGCCCACGATAACATTGCCGTTACCGCGAATACGCATTAACTCATTAGAAGAAAGAGCCCCATTTCCAGCATAGAAGATATGGTCTGCGCCCAAAGTAGCGACTTGATACCGCATCACCGCCGAGTTGAGGCCAAAGCCGTAGAATTGATGGTCATTTTCTGCGTCAACCCAAAGGGATATTTTTTTATTCCCTAAGGTATTCCCTTGTCGAATATGACCATTCACAAACAGTGCAGAGCCGTAATTGGTACGGTCGGTACCAACACCTATGTGCAGATTTGCTGGCAACCAAGCGTTGCCACCCATTATTTGAAAGCGTTCTGTTCTGGCAACGCCATCTCGAAAGCTAAATTTTGTATTAGCAAAAACATCCCAAAATTCCATCTCTGGGGCCGCCCCGCCAACATTCACAGTTTTTACGGATGCCTCCAGATAATCGTTGGTCAATCCAAAGACAGCGCCGTTCGTACCCCACATTTCAAGACCTTTAGGGGTACTAAAGGTTTTTTTGGGTGACTTTAAAAAATCCAACCCAAATGTCTCATCTACCTTATTGTACGTTTCTTCCGATACCTTATAAAGCAATTCCCGTAGGGAGGTAGCCGAGTTCAACCGGTTATTACTCGTAAAAACATTGGCAGCTATCCAAGCTTTTAATTCTGTCAGTGTCATGGCTTATGCGTTAAAACTCAAATCAAACTCAATCGTAAACTCCGCCTCGCCCAGCGTTTCAAAATCGGCGCGGGTCATGGCGAGTGCCGGATGCCACGCCTGCCCGCTCAGGCTTATGCGTACATCATTGTGGTTGCCGCTGGCTCTGCCCCACGTGAGCAGGAGCGGCAGCTCAGGCGTACCCACTACCAACACCTCCTCTGTTTGGAGAGGTACCACCGCCACCCACCGTATCTGCGCGGCTGTCATCAGCCACGCCATCATCAGGCCGTCAGGTTTTATCAGCCGCGTCTCAATGGCGCTGGTGATCAGCCCACCGTCGTTGGTCCGAGTATAGCTTTCCGAAAAACTGCACTGCTTAGGCTTAAACTTCAGATCCGTACAGACCGTCCCCGCTTCCAGCTGCATATCATAGCCCGCTATGCTCCAGTTGCCGCCCATCGCCGCAGGCGGTACCATCACCAATTTATCAGCGGGTATCAATCGCAGCCCCACCGGATAATTGACAGCCATCATTTGCCCGTAGCCTCCCAGAGTCGTAGTTTCCATGCTACGAAAGTACAGCCCCGCGCCCCTTCTCAAAAGGACGGAATTTTAGCCTTTCAAGGCCGTTTCAGAAATTCAGAAATGGCCTTTTTTGGCGCAAAAAGGCACAAAAAAACCACCCAAACGGGTGGCCCTTTCTTGTTTTCTTTGGCCTTTCCTCAAAAAAAGTGGCCTTTTCTCGTTTTTATTGGCCCTATCCCGCAAAAATTTTCTGCCTTTTTTTAGAAATAGATTCCAGATAATCGCGGTAAATCTTGCGCATACTTTGCCAGTTTACATCGTTATCGATGTCAATGCCGTAGCGTTCCAAGAAGCACGTCACGTACGGCCCATAATCCCCGCCGATCAGTTCATGCTTGCCCCGTACTTCATTGATCAGCGCCGACCTAAACATCTCATCCAACTGCCGCGCCAAGCTATCCAGTTTATCGGGCGGCACATCATACACTTTCTCGTAGGTGGTGTACTGGATCGTCAGCAGGTTTTCTCCTTTCTTCACCTCCGGGTAAGTGTAGTTGTAAGGGATCGAGCGGCTGATGGCGTGAATCAGCCACCCCAGCTCTGATTTCTTATCTACTTTCACCACGCCCCTATCGTCGCAGCCGTATTCACCCTCAATAAATTTACGAACGTACACCGGTACTTTTAGTCTAACTCTTTTGACCATTTTTAAACGTATTTTGGCGAAAATACAAAAAATTACTTTCTCCCGAACGATGAAATTGCCCCAATCAACGAATCAAGTTTGCCCCCTTGATTTGAGCCATTCACGGCGTCTTTCACTTCATTGACCGCCGCCTGTACGCCCCCCAGTTTGTCGCCGAGGGTGTTGCTCATTGTGCCCACGCCCGCCGCCAGCAGCATCAGGCGCTCGTTGGTCTTTTTGCCTTCTTCCTGAATTCCCTCCAGTAGCTTGAGCTGCTTTTCTCCCTGCGCTTTGGCTTCAGCGTGGGCCGCATCGGCATCACCTCCCCCTTCTACGCTACCCGCATCAGCCGAGTATTCGCCCCCGCCAGCGCTTGCCTCCTGCGCGGCCGCTTCCTCCTCGGCCCGCCTTGCTTCTTCCTCCGCTTTTTTCTTTTTCTTACCGCCAAACAAAAACATATCCCGTTTCCAGTACGGAGATTCGGCTATTCCTCCATCTCTATACGCAGGGCCACGCAAATCCCCGCCAACGGGCTTGCGGCGCTGCCCGGGAGTGCGCGCATTCTGAAACATCTGTTGTATCAGTGGCATATTGGCCTCGGTCTGGTCTCTCGATATGATGGCCTCGTCACCTTCCATTTCTCCCACTTCGGAGCCCGTTTTTCGGTCAATGAGCGCAATGCCCCCGTCACCGTAGCGGCTGCCGTGCCGCCCTCCGCGTGGCACAAAGCCCCCGTGCGCAAAGCTCGGCTCTGGTTGCCGCTTTATCATCGCTACCTGTATGCCCGTCATCACCGCCGTCACGGCCGCAAAGACTAAGTTCAATGGAAAAAATCCCGAAGCCAGGGCTTTGATCGTGGCCAGTGCTCCGCTGATAAGTGCCGAGGCAATATCCGCTTTCTGCTGGGCTTTCCACGCCTGCCGTTTGGCGGCGGCTTCGCGGTCACGTGCCCGCTTATCTTCGGCCGCTATGCTGCTTTCAAGCTGCTTTTTGCTTTGGATTCGGGTCTGCTTTTCTAGCTCCAGCTTTTTTAGCTTTTCCCGCTTTTCCTTCTCTGCTTCGTCAATCTTGATTTTGCTTTCCTCCTTGGCCAACCGTATTTTTTCAGCTTGGTCCTGCTTGGCTTTGGCCAGCGTTTCCTTCGCCGCCGAGAGGTCGCCTTTTTTTACGTCATCGATGGCCTTCAGCTCGGCATCGCGCTGGAGCTCGGCCATCTCCTTCTTGGTTTTGAAGGTACTGTTGGCCAGATCTATTTTTGATTTGGCTTCAGTCGTGGCCAGATCGATCTTGGTTTTGGTTTCGCTTTCGGCCAGCTCCTTTTCGCTTTCAAACTTCGCTCTGGCTTCCTCCAGCAGCTTTTGCTTGGTGGCGCTGTCGATATCGGCCCGCATTTTGATGGCAGCTATCTCAGCGTCGCGGGCTATCTCGGCCGCATCTATTTTCTCCAGCTTTTCGTTGTTGGCCGCTTCAATGGCCTCCTGTTTTTTCTCTTTGATGAGCTCTATCTGCGCCGCCGTTTCTTCCTTCGCGGTTTGGATGATGCTGTCGGCATTGGCTTTGGCTTCGGCGGCTTTTTCGGCCGCGTTTTCTTTATACGACTCCAGTTGGGCATTGAGGGCGGAGGTGTTTTCAACGCTCGTCAGCTGCCGGTACTGCGCCTCCAGCGCCGATATATTCTGCTCACTCTGCGCCTTTATTTCCTGCACCTTGGCTTCGGCCTGCTCTTTCACGCCCCGCTTTTCGTCTTCGATACGCTCCAGCTCGGCCTTCTCTTTTTCGAGGCCCTCGGTCAGGATGGCCACTTTCTCGTCGCGCTCTTTTTTGGCCAGCTCTATTTCGCGCTGGGCTTTTCGTTGGGCCAGATCGTTCAGAAAGTTTACGGCAGCGGTGGCTATCTGTGCCACGGCCTCATACTTGGCCATATTCTCTTCAAGCCGCTTTTGCCAAGCCTCCTTTTCTCCCTTCACTAAGTTGCCCATGTGGGTCACAAAACCCACTAGGTCGCCCTTGAGCAGAGCCGTTATCCCATCACTTCCTTCTTTCCACTTTTGAATTCGGGCCTGCTTGGTTTCCTCCTCCAGTTTTTGAATTTGGTCGGTATGCTTCCGCATGGCCAAATCATCCTCGTTGCGGTAGCGGTCTCTGATGGCCTTCAGCGCCGCCTCCAGCTGCTGGGTGTCCGTTATCTCCCGCTTGGCCTTTGCTTCCGCTTCGGCCTGCTCTGCTTTGAGGGCTTCGCGTTTTAGGCGCAGCTCGGTATCCAGCCGCTCCTTGGCTACCTCCAGCAGCTTTTTGGCGTTGCCTTTGGCTTGGAGTTCTTTCCAGTCCAGCAGGGCCATTTCGGCCGCTTTTTCCTGCTCTCTGATAAATTTAGCCGCTTCTTCCCGCTTTTGGGCTGCTTCGGCCTCGGCTTTTTTCTGCTTTTCCCTTGCTTCCGCTTTCGCTTTTTCGATGTCTGCGTCGGCCGTTTTGTTGATGGCCACGCGGGCACGCTCTTTGATGGTTTCGTCGGCCAGTGAGTCATTGACCTCCTTCAGGCGTTTGCGGCGCTTTTCATTGATTTTGGCCTCCTCGGTTTTGATGGAGCTGTCGGCCACGATCTGGTCATGCTCCGCATTGAGTTGCTCCAGCAGTTCGAGGGCTTTGGCGTTGGCATCTTTTACATCTTCGAGGTGTTTTGCTTCTTGTTTCAGCCGTTTTTCCTCGGCTTTTTTGGCCGCTTTTTCCCGCTTCTCCAGTGCTTTTTTCTGCTCTTCGGTCAGGGCATTTTGGCGTTTGTTCTCCGTGGTTTCAGCCGCGAGCACTGCCTGCGCTTCGTCCTTTTTGGGTTGGTCCACAAAGGTTTCCGTCCACCCTTTTTTGATTTTATCAAAAGTAGAGGTGGCATGAGTGCCTACATTCGTGAAGTTCTTCTTTGATTTTTCAAACGATTCTGCCGCGCCTTTGAAGTCGCCCATGAGTACCTTGGCCACGGCCTTGCCTCCTTCTACCAGCCCCGCCATTGCATCATAAACCATCGTCAGTACTCCTATCATCATCTGCGTGGGCATGAGCATACCCCTAAATACCATCGCCACTCCCTTCATCACGTTCTGAAGGGATACGCCGCCGCTGTTAAAATTGGGAAACAGTGTCCGGATATAGGTCATAAACGAGCCCGCCAAATCCCCCACGGCATCGTACATATCCTGAAATACCTCCACCACGGGGTCACTGGCCTCCACCAGATTCTGAAGCCACTCAATGCCCTTACCAATGGTGTTCAGGATGGCCACAAATACGGGTGCCAGTTTCTGCCCGATGGTCACCTTCAGGGCATCCATGGCATCGTCGATGTTGGATACTTTCCCGTTCAGTGAGTCCATTTGCTGCGAAGCATAGCCCATGGTACCAGGGAGTTTGCCCATCTCCACCGCCAGCTGAAGCGCCCCTTTTTCGGTCCGTTCAAACGACTTCGTCACGCCCCCAATCGTGGCCGTAATTTTATCGCCGCTGGTCTTGACCTTCACCCCAAACTCACTCCAACGCTCGTTGTTGTTTACGTCAAGAATGGCCTCCCCGAGTTGAGAAAGTGATAACCTGGACTTGGATGAAAAATCTATCAGGCGCTTCATTTGCTCCTCGCTCGGCCTGAGCCCACGGTTAGCGAGCGCAATGTATCCTTTGGTAATTTCATCCAGCGTCATGGGTGAGTCCTTGGCCAGCTTCGCCAACGCCTTCATGCTGGAGGCCGCCGCCTTTTCGGCCTCGGTCTTGTTCATCGTGGCGCGGTACGTAGCCGCCAATGATTTATTGTAGCCCTCAAACTTGGCCGTCGTGTCAAAAATGGCCTTGCCGATTCCTATCACATACTGCACCGCCTGAAGCGCAATAAACGCCTTAAATACCGTAGCTATGCCCGTCACTCCGGTGCTTACCTTCTGCCAAAGTGTAGGTTTTCCCAAATCTTCAGCCCCTTTTTTGATAAGCCCAGCCTCAGTCTTTACTTTAGCAAGCTGTGCTTCAGCCTCCTTGAGTCGCTTAACAGCCTCATTGGTTTTGAGCATACCCAGCGGAATATTAGCAACCTCTTTTTTCAGGTCACTGACGTGCTTGGTGAGCTGCTTCACGGTCATTTCACCCACGTCCATCGTCTTGAGGGCCTTGGCGGCATTCTTAGCCTGATCTTCTACGCCCTTCAGCTCGGTTTTGTACTTCTTCCAGTTTTCCGAACCTTTCCCGCCTGATTTTTCAATATCAGAGAGTGTTTTGCGCAGGTCTTTGGCCCGTAGGTTTAGGTCGTCAATTTCCTTCTTGGAGTTACCCATCCCAAGGGTGACGCCCAAGTTTAATTCATCACTGTTCATAGCTTATTTTTTTCGGGCGAGTTTGGTGTCACGGGCATTCCAAGCGGCTTGTATTCGAGCGGCATTGACTGGCTCTGGTACCGAGATGCGCACCTCGTACCCAAATGCCTCTTTGAAGGCAGTGGCCGTGTAGCTTGCCACGTACTCCCGCATGTTTTCGTAGAATACCCCCAGCATGATTTTGAGAGGGTCGTTGTAAATACCCCGGTAACCGCGCTTTACGTTGGGCTCCGCCTTGAGGTGGTACTGAATCCCGCGCGCTACCCGGTAAATACCCTGAATCTCACTGGACTTCTGTAGGCCGTTTTGCATTCCTGGCACAAACGGAAATTTGCCCAGCCCCTGCCGCTCCACCCAATCCACCAATGGCCCAATGGGCGGGATGGTACTGTAGCGCAGCTGCTTCATGTCTTTGATTCGCAGCAGCTCCGAGTAGTACACGTGGCCCGTAATGAAGCCCGAGCCCACTTCAATAGCTCCCTCCCTTATGGAGTCGGCCAGCGCGTCGGTATCTACCAAGCCCTCCCGCCGTACCGCATCACGAAAAGCCCTCGCCGATTGCCGCACGAAGTCCTCTAAGATTTTCTTAATAATGGGGTTGTTTTCAATAGGTACCATGGCAGCGCATCAGATTGATTCACGCTACGAAGAAAAAAGGCCACGATGCAGTAAAAAAGGACAGGAAAATGGCTGTAGGTCTGCCCCTATATTTCTTGATTAGATTATCGTGAAGCTTTCTGAAGTAGTTACTTTTGAGATAGCTAGGACAGGTTAATCAACTTTAAAACCCTAGTTTTATAAAAATGAAAATTTTATTTACAGGCCGACCCATTGAGACGCCCAATGCAATCGGATTCGAGTTTGTGACAACAGATTGTTTCCCCAATTATTCGGACACGATTTATGTAAACGTATCCCCCAATTACCATCATCTCAATGCCGATCAAACAGAGCAATATCGGCGCGAGAAGTTTGCAGGCCTCATTCTTTATTTACAAGAGTTTGATAGCAAAGGGACTATCCCGATTGTTAATGAAGGGAAAATCTATCAGATTCCCAGAATTTTGGAGTGCGCAGTTGAGCCCAAAAACTTTTTTTGGAGATTTGATGATCCCGATGAAGAATTGTTAAAGGACCTGAGGCAATGTTTAGAATCAGGGAATTTCCATCCTGAGTAAACTACTTTTTTGAAACTATAAAATTGGAAGTACATGATATATTTTGACGCTCCCCCCAATCAGCAAGGCAGTTACTGTCTCGCTGATTGGTAATTCAGACGAAGTTGATTCACGCTACGATGAAAATAGGCCATTATTCCGCAAAAAAGACAACAATTCAGGTGTTACTCAAATACAGTACAGCCTAGTAGTGGATTTCTGCTTTTTACAAGGCAATAAGCATATTTGAATTCATGTCGCTATTGGAGCTGACGCTAAGTATCTAATCCTGTATATCATCATTAGCTGTAAGGGTAAAGATAATCCACCAATAAGCGCTGTTTATTAATTCAGATGTATCTTTGCAAAACTTAAAAAATTCAAATGGAAGGAGAGAAAAAAAAGAGAAAAAGAATTGAGAGATCAGGTCTAAGCTCTGGTCTAAGAAAAGGGGATTTGATTAGAGCAGTTCTCCCTGGTGTTAAAGGTAGACACATTTGCATCATACTTGAAGATGAATCCGCAGATATAAATAGTCATCTGACATGTATCGCTGTTTGTAATTTTACTGGAAGTAATATTCCAGAAGGAGAATACGCGATAAATATATCTAAATACGATCTACCAGACCATTGGTTTGAAGAAAAAAAAGCTGACTCTTGGATACGATGCAATGAAAAAGATTGTGTAAAAAGCTATGAAGTCAGTGGCAATGATAAGCTTGGAAATATTAGACAAGCTTATCCCCAACTTTGGGATGATGTTTGTAAGGCGGTTCATAGTTGTCCAATTTCAGAGCGGTTAAAAAGCGCATGCAATTGTTCCTTCGAGGAGATTGATAGAAAAGTAAAAGAAGGGACTGCCAAGCCGTCTGACTGTGGTTGTAGACAATAAACTTAGTTTTCATAATCCATCCAATTTCGTTTCATCTCAATTACCATCTCCCAATCAACAGCGCTGGCACCGTCCTAGAAATCGGCAACTCAGGCGCAATCGAAGCAATGATATAATCCACGCCATTCATGTGGTATTTGGCCCGAAATTCATGGTCTTGCAGCAGTTCGCCGATGCGATTGATTCACGCTACGAAGAAAAAAGGCCACGATGCCACAAAAAGGAAAGGAATTCAGGCGTTGCTTAGAGGCAGTACTGCTTAGTAGTGGGCAACTTTTGTGAAGTTCTCAAAGAGAAAAGTCAATTGAAAAAAGCATTTTTGTTTTGTCACCCCTAGTTATGATTGACACAGTGTCTGGTATGACCAGTTCTGTTTTTGTACTGTGTTTAAGGATAATTTCAGGACATTATTCATTTTAACAAGTGATCTAGTTTAACCTCTTTAGAAAAAGGAATGTGCCTTGAATCATTCATAACGTCTTTCTTTAGCTCCTCAAAATAACTTTTAGTGAATTCAACGGTATACTCTTTTTTATCTATGTTTGCATTATAAAAATCACATTTAGGATAGCCCATTCTGCTTATTAAATACTGAATATTTAGCCTATCTCTTTTATTACACCTTGTCCCAAAATTTACTTCTACTAAAGCCTCTAGAAAAAAATCAGCATTCTTACTCCTTTCCATTACAAAACGAATCTCCCTTTCGTATTCCCAGTGTCTAGATTTTCGTAATAATGTCTTACTGACAGACTCTTGAGGGTGTTTTAAATCAAAATAAAAAGGAGTATCACTATATTCAACTTCCTCATATTGATTAAATTTCTTTATCATTAGGTCATAATCGAAACCTAAACATACTCCTTTATGGCTATCTGCATAGTGACTCCATAACAATAGATTATTTTTCTCTTTGGTAAAACAGCATATTCCAAAATTATTTATCCAATCTCTAAACATGTTAATGAAAGGCTGAACAAACTCCTTAGGGTTCTCCTTAAATGCTGCAAGATATTTTTCTCTGGATTCTTCTGAAAAATAAGCATCCAGAAACACTTTAAAGTCTTCTATAGGAATGTCTTCAAGTACCGTCATATGACAATCATACGGGTCATTGAATTGATTGATAGATGAAAAGAAAAGCTGATTACTTATTAAAGTGTCATATAAGTATTGATTCACCCTGAAATATTTGTATATAATTTTTGTCATTTCTGCATTGATTTAATGGATTGCGTAAAACGCTCAAATATGCAAAAAGTTTATTTTATTTCTAACGCGTATTCTTGTTTATGCCCAAATTATGCACTTTTTGTAAAATAACCTGTTTTGAAGTAATTTTAGAACGTTCTTTCAAATTGAAAAGCTAAAAATGATATAATTATATGGTTGACGAGATATTGAAGGATTCCTTTTTAGGTATGCTGCAAATCATGCAAGCTGACATGATTAAGTTATCTGATGTTGCTGAAACGTCAGCCAGAGAAGAAGCTATGAAAATAGTTAATTCAGGGAGAGGATATCATACTACATCATCAATTGGTCATAATTTATCTTATGCTGGCACTGTACACTCTAAACTTACAGCGCCATTGGCAATGACTTGCTTTGCTATTATGGATGTAATTGGTAAAATTCTTGACAACTGTATTATCAAACTGGACGATAATGATTCAGCTTCGAGCGGTTCTTTTATAAATCATGCACGGGAATTTGAAAAGTTCATCAATAGAGACTATTTGAAAAATCCTAAGACTGCCGAAAAGTTTCAGGATGCTTTTCGGCATTCAATGGCTCATTGCTTCCTGCCAGGTTCTACAAAAAGGGTCGCCTACGAAATAACTTATCACTATGAATTTGCAAACGAACCCTTGATTTTTGACAGAGGAACGGAATATGTACTTAATGTCAAATGCCTATCGGCTATGACTCAAAATGTATTGGAGAAACTAATTACTATGACTAAATTAGCACAAAAAGAAGATCAGGTAGTGGTTGATAAAATCGTTGAAAGTTTCGAACTTGTTATAAAACAAGCAAGTCAGAAACTTGAACATCTTGAAGATAATTAGACTTAGGCTTTTTTTTTCTGATTACGATTAGGCTCCCCTATGCCCTCATTTACGTTTTTCTTATCATAGAATTCCAGACAAACTTCAAGGATTTCTTTAATAACGAACTCAACTGACAATAAAATCATAGCCCCCCAACCAGTAGCGCTGGTACCGTCCTAGAAATCGGTAACTCAGGCACAATCGAAGCAATGATATAATCCACGCCATTCATGTGGTACTTAGCGCCAAAGTCGAGCTGAGCCAGATCACTCTCCTTCAGAATCAAATCTGTTTTGAGGTAAAACGCCGTTGCCTTCATGGCTTCGGTAAGCTTCCAGTACTTGGCGGCCAGCCCCGTAGCCCCGCCCCAATACAGCGATATGCCGTCCTTTTCGGGCAAAGCCCTTGGGTACGCGGCACTGATGCCATGCCAAAACAATAGCCGTGGCGCAAACTTATTGGTGTTTTGCGCAAACAACTCCGTACTACCAGGTTGTTTGGCCGTGGCCAAGCCCGTACCCGCGTCGGTGAGCAGCGTCGAAAACTTACTCTTCAGCGGCGCTACGCCCGTCGGCTCGGCAAGCTCAGGCGTGAGGTAGTCAGCCATCAGAGCGGGTTTATCTTTCATGAGGCCGTCGCCGCCGTCGAGGTCGCTGCCGAGCTGGAGGCGTCGGTTCATCTCCGGGGTTTTGATACCTCCCGCCACAAGTTTGGGCGTCCAGTTTTTGGTCGTGACGGCCGTGAGCCTATCACCCCAAAAATCAATCTTCAGCTTTTTTTCGGGAGCGTTAAACGTAAACATCAAGTTAGGCAGTTTGCGCAGCTCAATAAACAGCTGCTCCAGCGTCAGTTCGGGTAGGTGGTTTTTTACAGTCACGGCCGCCGCGCCATCCAGCGCCCGCGTGTTGTAGATGGTCAGCGTCTGCCAGACGGGGTGCGTCAGAAAATCCCCCTCGATGGTCGTACCCGTCAGGGCCGCAATCTTCAGCAGCAGCCACTTCACCATGACCATCGGCACCTTGGGGCCCGCAGCAGTATAGGCTCCGCCCGTATAATCATTGACCTTGCCCGAGTAGCTCACGCTCCCGCCGTTGGTACCATAGTAGTCAGGGTTTAGGATGGTAGGAAAACAGCACACCGTCCCGAGCGCATCCGATAGCGTGGGGGTCAGTACTGGCGGTACCGCCACGCTCCCAAAATCAATCTCGGTGAGCAGCTTGGTTTGGTAGTCGCCAAAAAAGCGCCCAAGCCTGTCCGTAAAAGCCCCCCGATAGCCGCCGCGCTCGTCGGCTTCGGTAAGCACAAAGTACCCCGCCCGAATCAGCTCCCCGCCATAAAACTGCTCACACTCAAACTCCCCCAGCGCCACGCTGGCCTGCGGCTCCTGGTAATAGTTGAAGATCCGCTGGTTACCTGCCGAAAACGGAATGTTCGGAAAGCTCGCCTTGCTGCTCTCAATGCGGTCATAGAGCAAATAAGGGTTATTAAACTCCCACAGCACTTTGGTCTTGGGCGTAAGGTCCAGCAGTTGGCCGTTGATGCGTACTCCTATCATGCGTTTTCGACGGTAACGGTAAGCGGGTGATCAGAACTATTGATGACCACGTTCTCAAACAAAAACAAGCCATTGTTGGAGAATGCAATCGAACGATTTTTGGATAAAATCCTAAGCACCCCTGCTTTCTTGGGTGAGCCTGATGGATACGCTACCCGGCATTGGATGGTATAAGTACCAGGCGCGTAGGTCTGCGGAGAGGTCTGCTCTCCTCCCGGTGAGGTATTGGGGACAATATCCGCGCCCGAGCCTGCAATGGCCACAATCCCCGCCACACTACCGCCGCTGTCGGTGGCGTTGTTGTCCACCCTGAAGGCAAACGGCGTGCTGTTGGCCGTGCAGCTGCCATTAGCATCGGCGTAGGCTTGCGTATTGAGGGCGGCATATTCAGCCTCGGCCAGCGCATCGGCATCGCCTGGGCTCTCGCCGCCGTACTTACCCGCCGCAATCACAATCGTGACTGGCCCGCCAATGTACCCCACCCCGCAGTTGCTGCGGTTAAAAGTCCCTACTCTCGAGATGGCCGCGTTGGGGTAAGGCGTCTCTCCTACCGTAATGGATCCACTCACGATTGGCTCAATATAATCAGGGTCGCCGGGGGTGTTGGGCTTGCGCGTCACGGGCTTGTAAAGTTCTTCGGTATCGATGTAGACCTTTTCCAATTGCGCAAAGATGACCTCACCCGTGCGCTTGCCAAATTCGTCCAGGATATAGCGCAGATTTAGGCCACGCCAGCGGGTGGGCCGCGTGGGCTGCGGTGGCGAGGGTGCCATCCGGCTGAAGTTGGCCGTGGTTTCTCCCATCTCAAAGGTCATGGTGCGGGCTTCTACGCGGCGCTCATCACTGCCGTAGTCGAGTTGGTTGGTGGTCAGGCGCAGGCTTTCAAAGCCCTTCGGG
Organism: Runella rosea; assembly: GCF_003325355.1. GTDB lineage: Bacteria > Bacteroidota > Bacteroidia > Cytophagales > Spirosomataceae > Runella > Runella rosea. The sequence continues at coordinate 6,610,649 of NZ_CP030850.1, read as the reverse complement.
GTGTGCAAGTACCGCACTGGGCTCAGCAGCAGCTCTTGCAGGCACTGCACGTGCGTGGCCGCATCCTGCCGAAAGTTACCCGTCGACACCGTCAGGCTTCGGTCGCCCTCGCTACTAATCACGATCAGCTCGGGTACCGTCGAGGTGTTCAGATCCCGCTCCGCAAGTGTTTGGCGTACGCTGAGGCGCTCATTGCCCAGCCCTGTCAGGCGCAGGGTATCCCAGCCGCCGAGGCTGTTGAGGTACGTAATGTGCCGCTCGGCCAGCGTAGGCATGGCATCCAGCCAGTACCGCCGCACTTCCGAGAGCCGCAGGTCATTTTCATCCGTCAGCCATACTTCGTAGTACTTGGCGTTGGTGGGTATGTCAAGTACGGCAGCTCCCGCCGGACATTGGATGATCGACAGCAGCGGTGGCCGAGCTACGGTCATTTTGGTGCTCACGGTCGGCTCGGTGCCGTCGTTGTACGTGACCCATGCGCGCAGGCGTACTTCGGCGGGCAGTGGGGTGAAGTTGAGCACAAAAGAGAGGTATTCTTCCTGGGCGCGGCTTACCAGACGGTCGTTGGGTAGCCACGTCAGAAACTGCCGCGCATCGGCTTGGTAGAGGTTAAAAAACTGCTCCCCCCACGCCTCAAAATCTTTGTTGTCAAGCCCCGCTTTGATGGCGTATTTCACGGCTCCCGTGGTATCGGTATTGACCGCAGGAGTGCCGCCCTGTACCCGCTCCCTGAGCCTGAAGGGCGTCGTTTGGGTCACCGTAACGCTGATGGCGCTTTGCCCTTTGGTGGGCGGTGGGCAGGTGAGCAGGCCGTCAATCTTGCCGTTGATGGTGTTATATCTGAAGGCCGCTCCTTCATACACGGCAACGCCCGAGGTATCCACGGGTACCTCACGGCCTTCCGATTCACTCAGGGCCTCAAAACTCGCCGCGTTGGGGTAAGGTGGCACTTGTATTTCCAAAAAATACTTCAGCCCACTCCGGCTCGTGAGCTCAGGGTCGGCCGCAGGAATGGTGTGCAGCAGGGCATTGCGGCTGAAGTGCATCGGCAAAAACACCAATCCACTCTTGAGAGGATCTATCAACATATCAAGGTCTGAATTTTCTGATCACTTCTGCCCGCACCAGCATCAGCTTTCCCCATGGCCATGGCCGTCTCCAACGGATGATGTCCATCGTCAGAAAGTAAGTCCATACCAACGGGAAACAAAGCCAAAACACCAGTTCAAACAAAAACCGATACAGCAAGATGTTAAAAAGGATTTTCATTAGTGTGCCAATAAATGTTTTCATTAGTGTGCCAATAAATGATTGATGTATAGCCCCACTTCAAAACTCACCTCATAGCCGTAGGTAGCGTCGAGGGTTTTGTAAATGACTGGCTCGGCCTCAAAAGTGCTGATATTAAAAAGGCAGGCGTAGGTTTTGGAGTCTCTGAAGAGTTTATTCATCAGGTCTACGCTCATGCGCTCGGCGGTTTGGTAGGCGGCATCCTGCTCGGCTTCTTCGGGTCCTGCCATCACAAAGAAGTACATCGTGGTTTTGAATTTATGGGCGTATACGCCCGTGTTTTCATCCAAGCCTCGGTACTTGGGCCGCATCACAAAGGCGGCAGGGTACACATCCGCGCCCCGGCTGGCCATCGATAGCCGGTCCATGCGCTCGGCGTCGGAGAGGGTCACGGAGGTCACGCCCTCAATGGCCTCCAGTATCGGCTTGAGGTATTCCCAAAATAAATCAGTTGGCAGCATAGTTGTTGGCTTCTTCTTGGGCGCTTTCTTTGCGGCGCTCGCGTTTATTATTCTCCTCCAAAAACAAAAATACCTCGTGCAGATTGGCCGTCCGGGTTTGCGGTACCGAGCCAAATATGCCTTTTTCGGCCAAGGTGAAGGTATTGCGCACAAACGATTGGCCCGGGTAATCCTCCTCCTGCGCAGGGCCATCGCCAAAGAGCTCATACGCCCCAAACACCTCATTCATCGTACCCACAAACCACAAATAAATTGCGGCCTTGGTAGCGGCAGGGAGTTTTTCTACGCCCGCCAGCCGGGTCTTTACGAAGTGCTCATTGTAAGGCTCCCGCTCGTCGCCGTTCCATAAATCGCCTCGGGTTTTTCGGGCTGGGCGGCATAGCGTCGCAATAAGCAGGTGCAGGCGGGTTTCGCCCGCTTCGAGCTGCTCGGCGTAGGCCTTCGAATGCACAAACGCATCCGACAGCTCGCCCCAGCTCATGGTCTTAAAACCCTGCTCGGGCAGCAGCCACTTTTGGCCCTCGGCTTCGATGTACTCAAAGGGCCGCCGCGTCAGATCCGTTTCCCAGATCCAGCGCACGGCCAGCAGCAGTGAGTGGAGCTCTTCGGCGTTTTTCTCGCGGGTAGCCGCCGACACGTGCCGCCCAAAGTACCGGTTCATCACCTTGCGGTATTCCTTCTCGGGTATTCCGAGCACCGCCCGAAAAAGGTCATGGTAGGCCGAAGCGCCCGTTTTTCTCAAAAACGCCATTTCCACCACCATCGGTAGCCGCTCAAGGGGCAGCTCCTCCCAGCTTTGGGGCAACTCATACGGTTTATGAAGCTGTATTTTCATCATAGTACGATACTGGCCGAGTGGGTGTAATCGTCGTCGCTGCTAAAATCATTCAGTTCTTCCTGCCGGCGCGTATGGTACTGCGGAAATAGCTCGGCCGTGGCCACGGAGTCGAGCCACGTGCGTAGCTTGCTGAGGTACACCTGCCCGTCGCCGAGTAGCTGCTTGCGCTGAGCATCGCGCAGCTTGCCATCGGGTAGGTCTTCTTCCCGCGTGCCATCGCTTTTGCGTACTTGGCGGATGCCTTCATTATCTACCAATAGTGGCAAGTAAGGATACGCCTCATAAACCGCCAACGGCCCCAGGGCTTTGCGGATATATTCCACCAGCCGTTTTTCGGTGGCGGTCAGCGTGGCGGCTGGGTTTTGCCATTTTTCGAGCAGGGCATCATACACGCCTTCTGTAATAGCTGGCGCAATATAAAACTCCTCCGCCCGCCCAATGTACATCGTGAGGCGGTCAAAAAAACGCGCATTGCGCCCCACCAGCCCCACGTATTTGTCCAGCTCTTTGGGCGAGCGGATAAAATGCGCATTGCGGTCTTTGTGGGCGTCGGAGGTTTCCCATACATCAGGATTCACTACCTCCAGCTGCGCATAAAAATGCTCCAGGAATAAATCGTACATCACCATGTTGGCGTCACGCGTGTCGGTGTAGTACCATTTGGTGGGCATCACGGTGTTGGCTGGCAGCTGTACCAGCAAGCCCAAGTCGCTGGTCCGCATCTTGAGGTGCGGCATGGCCAAATCGTAGGCTTTCCAGCTGATGACGGCCTCGGCCAAATCGAGCAGATCTTTTTCATCGGCTGGGGAGCCTACCGCTACCTGCTCCAAAAAATCATAGAGCGGCCCGCCAATCATGGCCCGAAAATCCCGCTCGGAGGCCTTCAGGTGGGCGGCAATGGTGCTCTCGGTGAGTGCTCCCTGCACGCCTGATACGTGCTTTTTGAAAGTTGTGATCGACACCAGCATTATACAGAGCCGTGGTTTACGACGGCCGCTTTGCCCGTAGGAGCGGCGTCGAGGGTGGTGAGTGATACGTCCTTAAACATCGGGATAATGTCCCGTTTGCCCATCGCCACCAGACAGTGGCGCACGTCTTCCAGAATGGCATTGCGCACGATGGCCGTGCGGTTGGCCTGCTGAAACTCCGCCATCACCCGTATCTGCGAGCCCGAGTCGTTGCCCTTGCCGGGATTGACGCCCGCCAGCGTGGGCAGGATTCCCATGGAGTTGGCAATGCTGATGTTGGCCATCTCCCATACCTGAGAGTAAGCCGAGTCCGACATTTCGTTTTTCAGCGGTACCACGTCCACGTTGTCCATCATTTTGCCGTCGCCACCGCGCAGGTATTTGATCAGCATCGTTTTGTTGACCTGCTTTTCGCCCGCCATCCACGAGTTGAGTTTTTCGCTGAAGTCCTTCCATTTTCCCTTCACGGCTTTTTCGTCGAGCTGCTTTTTGCCCTCCACGTCAAAGTAGTCCATCGGCATCCTGATCAGGTATTTGATGTTGTAGCCGTTTTTGATTCCATTATAGTGGAAAATCGGAATCAGGTTGGCCAGCTCAATCCAGCTCCGCGCACACCACCACGCCGGGTAGGAGTAGTAAGGATTGCCCGGTATTTTGACCTTGCTCTGGCGCATCGTTACCAGCCGCGCTATGTTGGCCTCGTGGTTGTGGGGCTGCATCATGGGCAGGCGCTGAGTATCGTTGGGGCGGTAGAGGCCCCGCTCCCCGAAGTAGGGGTTGACGTGGTACTCAAAAATGCCACTCGGCCCTGGCCGCCCTACACGGGTCATGAAGCCATCGCTGACGTCGAGGCGGTACCAGGCTTTTTGAATATCCCACACCCAACGCGTAAAGCGGTTGGCCGTGTGGGTCATCTGGTTGATGGAGGTCACGATATAATCGTTGAGGTCGGTCTCGTAGGCCCAATCCTCCACCTGCTCATCAAACCACGGCTCAAGGCTCACTTTGCCTTCGGTGATAGTCCTTTTAAAAAAACCGATACCCGTACCGTAGATGATATCCCGCAGGGCTTCGAGCTGCCCGCGCACTTGGTTGTTTTTTTCGATGAGCTTATTGATAAAGTTGGGCTCATCGTCGCCCGCTCCCCAGCGCACGTGCGGAAACATGTCGTTTTGGGCTTGGTGTACGCTGCCCACGCCAAAGCTCTGATCACGCGCGGGTGGCGTAAGTTCCAGTACTGCGTTTTGCAGCACAAAAAGCCCGTCGGATATTCGTTGTACGTTCATACGCGGTGGTCTACGGTCATCCCATTGTATTCCACAATGAGATCAATGTGAATGTTAAAATCTTCGTTGGTGTCAAAATCGTGCAAGAGCAGCAGATGATTGTGGCCGATGTTGGTTCTGAAGCCCGATTGTCCTGGCACTTTCTTAAACGACTTCCCCACGCGCCGTTTACGCGAGAGGCTGCCGTCCTGCTTACGGTAAGCAATCGAAAACGAGGCGCAGACGCGCAGTCCACCGGGCACATCTTTCTGGTGCATATCGGCAAACATCGCCCTTCGCTTGATCAGCTTTCTGAGCATCTTATTTATCCAATCTGATGGTAAACTTGGCCAGCAGCGACGTGATGGTACCCACGGCACTCACTACGTAAGCCACCCACTCTGGCACTGGGATACCCTGCTCCAGCAGGCTCTCCTGCGCAGCTCCAAGGCCCACACCAATGGCCACCGCCACGGCTCCAATTTTGAAAATGGTCTGAAAGAATTTTGGCATGGGCGCATTAAAGCGCTCCAACAGTGACAATTTGTTCATGGCTATTTATAAGTTTTTGGTACTTTCTCTTGGTAAAAATGCGCTCTCTGGCCTCCGTCCAAACGCCATAGAGTGAGTCGTATTTGGCCTTCCAGTACTTGGAGCTGTCGGCCACAGGTACGGGTACCGCGACGATGGGCGCGGTCGGCACCTGCTCAAGTGGCGTTTTGGGTAAAAATCTGTAAACAATCCCGAGTACCGCAAACGCCACCAGTATCAATAAAAAGGTTTTCATGGGGAGAGCACGTTGGCTATTTTGTAAAAAGACTTAATGCTGCGCCGCACGTAGTAGACCCCGTCGCCGTCCCTATTCACGGTATTATACGCCTGCGAGCCCGAGGTGTTGGCCCCGATGGCGTAGAGGTAGCCTTCTTCCAGATCCACCCGCTCCAGTATTTCAATGTGGCTGATGGCATTGAGTCCTTTCTGAAAGTAGTAGCCCACCACGTCGCCTTTTTGGGGCATGGCCATCATGCGGCGGTTGCCGCGCAGGGTTTGTTGGGTCATCACGGTGCGCGAGCTCACCAAAAACCACTCCCTCGCCCGGGCAGGGTTGGGCACTTTGGTCACTTTTACCCCCGCTGATTTATACACATAATACACAAAGCTGGCGCAGTAAGGAGCCACGGGCCGGTGCTTATAGAGCCAGCTGCTCACCGAGCGGTGGTAGTCCAGGATACGCGGGTGATCATTGCGGCCTTTGGGCTCGCGCAGGCCCACTTCAGCGTTGGCAATACTCCAGATTTTCCCACGGAGCTGAGCCGTAGTATCTAGTCGAGTTTGCCCGCTGCTACCAGTACAAAACAGAAAAGTAAAGAGGCAAATAATGCCAAAGCGATAAGGGAGCGTTGCCATTCTGAAAGGGTTTTAAAGTCATCAAAGAAATCCAACTGGGAGTGGTTAAAGGGATTGAAGTACTTACCAAACCCCGGAAAGAACACCGACAGCGCAATAATCACCGACACTACTCCGCCGATAAATACGCTGAAACCAAACAGGATTTTTTGAAACGACACCTCATTGTACACCGCCGCCTGCGGGTATTTGCCCAAAATCCAGTCACCGCTGTAGAGCACAATACCCCAGCAGATCAGCAGCAGCGCTACGATCTTGAGGGTAGTGACCCACACGGCATTGTCGCTGGGCTCGGTCTGTGTTTCTTCAGCGGGTGCTGGCTGAGCCATTTCGTATTTGGTCTCAATTTCTTGGATGCCCTCCAGCAAGCGCTGGCGCTCGCGGGCCAGTTGCTTGGCTTCCTCCAGCGTGAGTTTGCCCGCTACGGCCATGATGCCGTCTAGCTCTTTGAGGCGGTTTTTGCTTTCGGCGAGGGTGTTCATGTCGGCCGAGCGTTCGCGGTCGAGTTGGGCTAGCCGGTCGGCATTTTGTTTTTCGCGTACAGTTCGTGCGCGGGCAGCCATCTCGGCGGCCTGTTGCTCAAGCTCTTCAGGAGAAAACTCCTCCTCTGGTTTGAATACTCTCATGGTTGTATTTTTAGCTTTGGGGACGATATCTGGTCTCATGTCAAGAAAATTTTATGGACAAAAATCCATTCAATCCCCTGCCCAAAAAAGGACGGAATTTCAGCGCCTCACGGCCAGTATCACCGCCGCCACCGCACCTATGCGCCACGCCCACGCCTCCAGCGTTCGAAGGGCAAGTTTATTTTTGGTTTGCGCGTGCGCTGAGTGCTCAGATTGGAGTGCGGCCGTGGTTATGCCCAGCTTGCTTTCACAGGTTTGGCGGCGGGCGGTTTCGGCCTTCAAGTCCTGAAGGGTAGCTGCTACCTGAAGGCGCTGCACCTCAAGCCGCTCCGAAAGAAAATCCGCCCTGCGCAGATCCTCCAGCACTCGGCCCGCATTGCGTTGGTACTCTGCCCGGATGCTATCGGCGGCGGTACCGCTCGTTGATTGTGCGCATAGCCTCAAGCTCAGACATACGCCGCACACTATCCAGCGCCATCTGCTCCCGGAGATCAATGATGGTTTCATCTTTTTGGCGGAGTTCAAATTGGAGGGAATCAACTTTTTGCAGGTAACGGTTTTCGGAGACATGGAATGCCGTATCGGCAAAGCTCTGCTTCGCTGACGGTGCCGGTTTGGATTTCCAACCCAAGAAGAGCCCAATGCCGAACCCTATTCCGAAAGCGAATAAGAGCAGGTAAGAGAATGTGCTGCGGGAAAAAGTAACCTGCATTGATCTCAGTTGCTCGGCAAACCGATTTAAAAGCGGTATCGATCGGTTCATCCTTTTCAAATCTGAGTGTAAACTTCAAGAACGATACAGGCAAAAGCGGCAATGGCGGCCAGCCCCGTGACCAGGGCGCAAATGGGAAGAATCATAGGAGCAAATCGTTTCATAGCATTTGTTTTTTGCTCAAAGATTGGTGGAGCGGCTACGAAACGAAAGGACACAAAAAAGCCCGTTGATCACATCAGCGGGCGTAAGTACTATTAAACAAAAGTTGCAATCGTCAGGCAGATTCTTTGTAAGGAATTGCCTTGATCAGCCGAATATCGTTGAGTTCATGAATGATTCTGACATTTTCGGGAGGGATGACACCTCTGCGAATCCAATTGGTAACAACGTTTGTGCTTTCGATATCAAAACGCCGTGCATATTCTTTTGCAGTTACCCATTCGGCCAAATTGACGGTTTCGCCATTTAAGATTAGGTAGTTTTCGGCTTCCTGACGGGCAGCTCTCGACTCAGCAAGAGCCGCCTGAATTTCCGAGTGTATGTCCATAATATTTCGAGCCTATAGGCCTTTTTTAAGTTTTTCGATGGTTTCTTCGTTCTTTAAGATTTCGTCAAGAATCTCGTTTACTTCTTCTTCCGTAATCTTGCTACCGTAGCTTTCAAGCAGTTTTTTGAGTTGCACATTTGCCCTTTCTAGCCTGGCAATAATCAATTCCAATTGTTTATTCATCAGTCCTATAAAGTTATCATTTGTTCCGCAATGGAACAAGAAAAAATTGATTTATTTGCCAAAGACCATATCGCCCAACGCGTCGTTTTCGTCACGGTAGGCTGAGTCAAAATACTGCTCTGTGATTTGGATGCTGCTGTGGCCCAAGGCGTCAGAAACCGCATGGATGTTGCCGCCTGATGCTCGGATGGCATTGTTGGCAAAGGTGTGCCGCGCCGTATGCATACTGAATCTTGGTATCTCCAGTTCATCCGCAATGGCATACAAATGCCCGTTGATTTGAGCGTTGATGCTTTCGATGTGGTTGCGAAACTCTTCTGGGGTTGTTTTCTTTTGGTTCAGTTTTATAAATGGCAATACGTAGTCTTTGGGCTTAGGTCTGCCATCAGGTCTAAGGCTACGGAAATAATCAAAAATCGTCAGTGCCTGGGCGGGGATTTTCTTTGAAGTAAATTTTTTGGTTTTTGATGCCACGTATTCACATCTACCACTTTTGATAGTGTCCCATGTCAACAGCAGCAAATCAGTAACCCTCATACCCTGTAAGTAGAAAGAAAGCATAAAGGCATATCGGCTGTGATACGCTACGGTACCTTCCTGCAAACTCATCTGCTCTATCTTCAGCAGCTCCACAGGAGCCAACCTCCTTCGTTTGGTTTTCTCCTTTTTGAGCTTGATTCTGGTCCACGGATTTCTGTCAGTTTGATACACTTCAGCGTCGATGGCCTCGTTATAGGCAGCCCTCAGGCTTTTCAATGAGTTGTGTATGGTGTTGGTGCTATTGCCCAAGCGCTGCAAGTATTTCTGATAGGATTTTATAAGTTCATAATCCAATTCAGGAAACAGCAGATCTTCGTTTTTTAGGAAGGTTTGAAATTTATTAAGCGTTGATTTCAAATTGCCACGCGTAGCTGGATTGACGGTCTCTTCTATCCTCTTCTTAGCATATTCAATGAAGCTCTCGCCGTAGACCTGTTTCTTGAGGCGTTTTTTAAGTTGGGTTGCCGTAAGGGGTTTATCCTGTAACTGGCTGTGCAAGGTTTCTTGTTCGGCTTCTATCACTTTTGCTTTGATAGCGGCGTTGATGGTCAAATAAAAGGGATTTGACTTGCGTACCTCCTTCTTTTCGGGGTTCCAATCCTTCAGGGGAATAGCGTATTCCAGAGCAATTCGTTTCAGCTTTCGGTTTTGCGTAATACGTATAAGGATAGAGTGCAATCCGTTCTTATTGGGTCGGTTGTTGAGCTCAGGCGTTATAGTCATTTTGCTGAAACAATTTACTGAAACATTTTCGGGTTCACGGTGGTGCGTGGTAGCACGAAAATAAATAAAAAACGCCTTAGAAGCTAATCTAAGGCGTTTTTCGTAATACGTTGCAGTGTTTTGAACTACTTTGGTGATCCCGCTGGGATTCGAACCCAGGACCCATACATTAAAAGTGTATTGCTCTACCAGCTGAGCTACAGAATCATTTTTTTACAATTTGGCGGTTGTTTCCGTGAATTGTGGTGCAAAAGTAGGCGAAACATGAATACGACGCAAGCCCTCAACTAAAAAAAAAATAAAGAAAAATTGGAAATCAACCTATATCAGCGAATTACGGTCGAAAAAAAAATTTATTTTTTTTAAATCAACATTACACTGCGTTAGAAATCGGTCTAAAACTGCTTATTTTGAAAGATGAATTTTTCAAACAATTGTTATTTCTCACAGAGACAGTTTTAAAACACCACCTAATTCCATGAAACTTTTTCGTTTTGGCACTTTTGAACAGGAAAAACCGGGCGTAATTCTCCCCAATGGGCGCAAAATTGACGTTTCAGCCTTCGGTCAGGATTACAACGAAGCTTTTTTTGCAAGCAACGGTATTAATCGTTTGGCAGAATGGCTGACCGCAAATGCCGACACCTGTCCAGAAGTGTCCGATAGCATTCGGCTCGGCTCCTGCGTAGCACGTCCTTCCAAAATCGTGTGTATCGGGCTGAACTACGCCAAACACGCCGCCGAATCAGGCGCTCAGGTGCCTCCAGAGCCTGTTATTTTCTTTAAATCTACCACGGCACTCTGCGGCCCTTTTGACAATGTCATCATTCCCCGTAACTCCGTCAAGACCGACTGGGAAGTAGAACTGGCCTTTGTGATTGGCAAAAAAGCCAGCTACGTCGACGAAGCCGAGGCCATGGATTACGTGGCGGGTTATATTTTACACAATGATTATTCAGAACGTGAGTTTCAACTTGAGCGCAGCGGTCAGTGGGTAAAAGGCAAAAGCAACGACACCTTTGCGCCCATGGGACCGTTTATGGCAACCAAGGACGAAATCGCCGATCCGCACAAATTACGCCTTTGGCTGAAAGTAAATGGCGAAATGTTGCAGGATTCCAATACCGACGACATGGTATTTAAAATCCCCAAGCTCGTAAGTTACCTCAGTCAATTCATGACCCTTCTCCCCGGTGATGTAATTTCTACGGGCACTCCGTTTGGAGTGGGTCTTGGTTTTAAACCTCCTCGCTACCTCAAATCAGGCGACGTGGTAGAGCTGGGCATCGACCACCTCGGCACCCAGCGGCAGGTGGCAGTGGCATACCAATAAAATAGCCTTCAAAACACACCAAACACTTTGGCGGTTAGGGCCCGACTCTAACCGCCTTTCATTCTTTGATTATTACATCTTTTCAAATTCTACAAATGCGTCTGTTTCTGTGGTTTTTATTGTGTGGGGTAACGGTTTTTGCCCAAAAGAAAAATGAATCCTACCAATACCACATTCGAGAAGCAGATGCACCTCTCAAAATCGACGGTCTAGAAAATGATGCCGCTTGGCAGACTACAGAAACCGCCAAAGATTTCTTTATGATTACGCCGATGGATACCAGCCTGTCGCGCGCTAAAACGGAGGTTAAAATGTGTTATGATAAAAATAACCTCTACATCATTGCAATCAATTATAAGCCTGTCAAGGGTGCCCTTGTGGTAGAATCCCTGAAAAGAGACTTCAATTTTGGCAACAATGACAATTTTTTTATCGTTCTGGATACGTTTGAAGACTTAACCAACGGCTTTTCGTTTGGAGCCAGTGCCGCAGGCGCTTATTGGGACGGACAAGAGGCCGACGGGACATTCATCAATCTCAACTGGGATAATAAATGGCACGGAGCTACCAAAAACTACGATGATCGCTGGGTATGGGAAGCCGCAATTCCATTTAAAAGTATACGCTACCGACCAGACCAAACTCGCTGGGGCATCAATTTCAGTCGTCTCGAACTAACCATCAACGAAAAATCGGCTTGGGCACCCGTTCCGCGTCAATTTCAATCGGCCAATTTGGGCTATGCGGGCGTTTTAGTATGGGATAAACCGTTGCCTCCTGCGGGAAAAAATATTTCTTTGATCCCGTACGCACTAACGAATGTATCAAAAGACCAGATTAAGAAGACCCCTGCCGACTGGAAGCCCGCCATCGGAGGAGATGCCAAAATCGCCCTCAATTCATCCCTTAACCTAGACTTGACCGTCAATCCCGACTTTTCGCAGGTAGAAGTGGATGTTCAGCAAACCAACTTGGACCGTTTTGAACTGTTTTTTCCCGAACGACGACAGTTTTTTTTAGAAAATGCCGACTTGTTTGCGAGTTTTGGCTTTTCGACCCTGCGCCCCTTCTTCTCGCGACGTATCGGGCTGGGCGTTCCGATTTTATTCGGAGCTAGGCTCAGTGGAAAATTGGATAAAAACTGGCGTATCGGTGTTCTGGATACTCAGACCCGAGAGCAAGGGGATTTGCCCGCCCAAAACTTTGCTGTCGTGGCCTTACAGCGCAAAGTATTCGCCCGTTCCAACGTCGGTATCTTGATGGTAAACAAAGAATCATTGGACTACGATGAGCAAATCCATAAATCAACGGGAAGATATAACCGTAACATCGGAGCCGAATTCAACTTGGCCTCCGCCAATAATATCTGGACGGGCAAGGCCACCGTGCTCAAGTCGTTCAGTCCACACTTATCGGGCAACGATGTGGCCATTTCTAGCCTCCTCAACTTCAACAAAGCAAATCTCTTTTGGCAATGGCGATACGAGTACGTAGGTGAAAACTACAATGCCGAAGTAGGCTATGTGCCCAACGCTGCCCGTCGCGGGTATCAAATGGCCGTTCCCAACGTAGGGTATTTATTTTTTGTCAATTCGCAAAGCCTCATCAGCCACGGGCCACTGCTCCAAACGACCTTGTTTTGGAACAAATCAAGTAAGTTGACCGACAATGAAACGACGTTGACCTACACCTTTAATTTTCGAAATAGAGCCACTGGTGTCGTCGGTGTTGCTTCCAATTACGTACAGCTATTGGCTCCCTTCGACCCCACAAATACGGGCCGGGAGAAGTTAGCGGCTGGGACAAATCACAATTGGAAATCGGCAGGAATGGATTTCACCTCTAGCCCCCGCGCACGCTTGACCTACGCTTTCAGTGCCCGATACGGGGGTTTCTTTGCCAACGGAACCCGCCTAAATTTAAAAACAACCCTCGGGTATCGTTTTCAACCTTACGTAGCCACCAAGTTTTCGGTAGATTATAACAAAATTCAGGTTCCTTACCTGAAAACCCCCGTTGAGTTGTGGCTCGTAGGCCCTAGGGTAGACATTACATTTACAAATAGTCTGTTCTGGACTACTTTTGTGCAGTACAACAGCCAAGCAAAAAACATCAACCTGAACACCCGCCTTCAATGGCGCTATCAGCCTGCTTCTGACCTGTTTATCGTATACACTGATAATTATTTACCCGAAAACCTAATGGTCAAGAACCGCGCCATTGTCTTAAAATTGACGTATTGGTGGAATGTATAAAAATTGATTTTCAATGACCGCTAGTCATTAAAATAGATATGAGTATTAAAGTAATTGCGTTTGACGCCGACGATACCCTTTGGGTCAATGAGCCTTTTTTTCAGGAAACAGAGCGTAAATTTTGCGGTTTGCTCGAAGATTACCTCCCCCACCACAGTATATCGGCGGAGTTGTACCAGACCCAAGTCCAAAATATTTCGCTGTACGGCTACGGTGTAAAAAGCTTTATTTTGAGCATGGTCGAAACAGCCCTGCGCATTTCTGAAAACACTCTCGGCGTACCCGTCATCGAAAAAATCATTGCGTTGGGCAAAGAAATGCTCGAAAAACCCATTGAATTACTGGATGATGTCGAACAGGTACTGCAATCACTTTCGGGACATTACAGGTTGGTGGTAGCCACTAAGGGGGATTTGCTCGACCAAGAACGAAAATTGCGTAAATCGGGCTTAGAGCATTATTTTCACCACATCGAAATCATGAGTGAAAAGAAAGAAGCCGACTACCAAAAGCTCATCAAACACCTTGACATTGAGGCCGATGAATTTTTGATGATTGGCAATTCGCTCAAATCAGATGTCTTACCCGTATTGGCCATCGGCGGGCACGGTTTTCACATCCCGTTCCATACCACTTGGGCGTACGAACACATTGAGCACCGAGTAGAGCATCAAAATTTCCGTGATTTTGCGACAATTAGAGAGGTACTAACGCATCTAAGACCTGATTCACAAGCTTAGACAGATTCGTATTTCTGACAAAAGAGAGTCTTGCCCGAATCTCATCTTATACGTATTTGGGCAGGATGATGTTTTCTTCTTTATTTATACTTCCAAGCGATAAAAACGCGTGGCATTTTCACCAAAAACCTTGGCTTGGTCGCTGGCTGAAAAGCCAACGTTGATCATGTAGTCACGAACCAACCCGATTACTTGCTCGTATTCAGCCGCTACGAGGCACACCGGCCAATCGGAGCCAAACACCAGTCGGTCGGGCCCGAAAGCTTCAAATACAACGTCGAGGTAGGGATAAAAATCTTTTTTTGTCCAGTTTTTCCAATCGGCTTCGGTCACCATCCCCGACACTTTACAATGAACCTGAGGTTGCGCCGCCAATTGCCGCATATAATTAGACCATGTGTTTAATTTACCATCTTTAATGTAAGGCTTAGCAATGTGGTCAACCACAAAATCTACCTCGGGTAGCTCCCGCACCAAGTGCAGCGCGGCTTTGAGTTGGGTAGGATAAATCAAAATATCGTACGTAAAATCAAAAGCCGTTAATTGTCGAATACCTTTGATGACTTCGGGGCGAGCCAGAAAATCGTCGGGCTCAGCCTGCGCCACGTGCCGAAATCCTTTCAATAACTCGTATTGTGAATAGTATTCGAGCTTTTCGTAAAGATTGGACGCCCGCAAATCCACCCAACCCACTACGCCTTTGACAAAGCTGGAATATTTTTCGGCCAAGGCCAGCAAAAAGAGCGTTTCAGCTTCCGATTGGTCAGCCTGCACGGCTACGCAACCGTCAACGCCATTGGCTTGCAAAACAGGCCATAAATCTTCGGGTAAAAAATTGCGCTGAATACGCTTCATTTCATCATTAATCCACGCATCGCGTACCGCGTCAAAAATCCAAAAATGTTGGTGAGAATCGATGGTCATTTGTGAACCGAAAAATAGTAAACAGAAAAATGATAAACGGAAAAAGTAAATAGCCTACAGGAAGAGCTATTTTAATACTTCCATTGTGGTAAGTTCGGGGCCGCCGCCTCGGTTGCCCGATCCTGCCGCTACGTATACCTTCTTTTTGTAGACGGTTGCGCCCGTGCCATGGCGGCCTTTGTTGAGGTTGGGCAGTTTTTCCCACTTCATTTGTTTGGTGTCAAAAGCTTCGACTTCGGCGTGAGCCTCTACCTGAGCGGGGCTTTCGCCACCCATGATGAGCAATTTATACCCAAAAGGAACGGTTGTATTTCCCGCCCGTTGCGTGGGCAAATTCAGGTTTTCGGGTAGCGTAGTCCACGTATTGGTCTTAAAATCAAACACATCCACGGCTGGTTCGGTCAGATTTAGCACCTGGTTGATGCGCGCCGTGGAGCGTCGCCCGCCAGCTACGTACAGTTTGTCGTCAATGATGGCGACCGATACGTGGTCGCGGACGTGCGGAGCGTCGGGAAGTTTGCGCCAGGTGTTGGTTTTGGGGTCGTATTCATCCAACCAACCCACGTGTCCGTCGTAATGCCCATCCTGAATTCCGCAGACAAGATACAGTTTATTTTTATACACCACCGAACCAGCCGCACCCCGCAAACGGTCGGCAGGAATGGCAGGGCCCACGCGCCATTCATTTTTGGCGGGGTTAAAAATATAGATACTTGAAATGGGTTTTTCGTGCGGATACGCCCCCATAAAAGCCCCCATTACGTAGGCTTCATTTTTGTATTCAATGGCCTGAAAATGATTCATTTCGATGGGAGGCGCTGCCAATTGCTTCCATGTGTTAGTAGCGGGGTCGTACTCGTCCACGGGGCGGGTGCCGCGTCCGCCAATCAGGTATAGCTTATCACCTACTTTGGTGAAGGCGTTTTCGTGCCGAGCGGTGCAGCTTGTGGTCGACTGAACGGTTTCCCAACTGCTTGCAGTTTGAGCCTGCGCAAATGAAGCGCAAAGGCTAACAGCGACCATCAGTATCGAGGTGAGTTTTCTTTGCATGATTATTTCAGGTTATCCTTAAAACTGAAATAATGCCTTTTTTTACTTACTCAAAACGGTTTTATACGTTGATAAAAGCCAAATCAGCCCTATTTTAGCCAAAAAAAATGGCAGCTGCTCATCGCCGCTGCCATTTCTGTTCACTTTAACCTATCAGTTTTGGTGGGTTACACCATTGCTGAATCTTTATTTTCAACGACGCTCGGTGAGCATCATCTCAAAAATTTCTTATATAAAACCTTCGTTTTCAATATCGTTTATAGTATCTGGTTATACTCCAAACGCTCGCCATCGGGCCCCTTGATATTGAAATATTTACAGCCATTTTTCCAAAAAGGCAAAAACACGGGTGCTTCTTCTAAAATAGCAAACCCAGCCGTTTTAAGTTGCTCAAACGCTTCGTCGATATTTTCTACATCGAAGGCAATGTGATCGACGTGTCCGTCTTTTCTATTTTTGATTTCGGACAGTTCACTTTCTGGCATTTGGTAGATTTCGATAATAATCTCCCCGCTTTGCATCATGGCCACACTGCCTTGGCCACCGTTGAACTCAAACGAAGACGACATTACATTTTCAAAGCCCAATTGCGCATAAAAAGCAATGGAACGGGCCAAATTAGTAACTGGAATACCTACGTGCTGAATACGTTTTAAAGTAAGATTCATTCGGTTTCTTGAAATTTATTGGTGCTAAATCATCCGCATTTAGGGGAAAGGTTGCCTAAATGCAAAGACAACCTTCCGTTATTCTTTCATCATAAGTTACTCTATGACAAATGTATTTGAGTTTAATCACATTTTTTTATCCTATTTGTTCTATTATTGGTTAATTTATTACAAAACTTTAAACTATTTTCGGAATAAAATGAAACGTAATTATCCTACTGATGAACATCAATAAAAACCTGTGCGAGCAACTCTATTTGGACCTTAAAACCAAATTGCAAGAGGAGTTCGTAAAACGCGGCATGACCTATCGAGGCTCAGAAACATTCATCTGGAAATTAACCAATCCCAAAACCAATGTCACTTACTTTCAGTCCATTCTGGAAGAAACCACCCATTTAACTTTCTCTTCCACCTTCAATACGATGTACCTCTGGCGTAAGCGCAACGAAGTACAATCTAGAGAACTGGTTAATTTTCAGGAAGATTACTTAAATTTATTTACAAAATTTTTGGGATATGCCAATCCTCAGGCTTACATCAGTGAGTTTTCCTTGACTCTTCATCACTTTTTTGGCATCAAAAAAGAGGGTAAAATCGTGGTAATCCAACCCATTTTTGACGCCAACAAAGACGTTCCTCCTCCCAACATGATGGGAAAGTTTCCACTAGCCAATGAGCAAACCGTTGATTCGAGAGATACTGAATGTTTATTGAAACTGATTACCCTATTTCATGATTATAATCAAACCCTTCCCAAAAGGATGTATGACCAAGATTTGATTCAAGTTACCGATGGCAAACTAGATTTTAATGAAACGAATTTAAACCTAAATAAAACAAATTGCATTTTTTCGATTGGGTTTTATTCCAACTACTTTTTTAGATGGATACTCAAAAATCATGCCGCCGATTTTATAGAATATACCGATGCCCCTGTACGGTTCAGAGTGAAGTATATTAATGCCCAAACCCAGCAAGCAGCTTGGACCGATTACTACGAAAGCAACGAGCGATTTGACTGCGGATTTTTGTTGAAGCTTCCAGTAACATTCTCTTCTGAAACCATTAACTGCTACTTTTTTTGCGGAATCGAAAACAAGTCAACCCTCGCCATTACTACTTATTTATGTCAAAACTGGCGAATCATTCAGAAAAAGCAGGATTTTGAGCGCGATATACCCCTCAATGATTCCCCATTTTTGATGATTTTTAAGGTCAACAAAGACAACCTCAACGAGATGTATTGCGAAAAAGTGGTAATACTGGATTTTCTTTAAACTACTTGCTCTTTACCTTAAAATCCAAGTCGTGGAAGTCAAAACTGAAGTCGGTCAAGGGAGAAATAGCCTTCATTTTGAAGCCTGATGCTTTGCCTTCATTGTCCAGCTCAAACATCACATACGCGTCGGCATCCATGCTACGCTCGGTCCATTTGACAATAAAGGTATTGCCTTTGTACGGCAGCAACTCGCCCGTTAGTTGAAAAGAACGTTTGGAATCAAACCATAACTTCCCGTTTTTAGTTGAAATAACCGCCTCGCCAAACCACGGGTCTTGATAAGTTCCCAAAAACAAATCTGCTGCCATTTTAGCCCCGTTATTTTTCTGTTGCCCCTCAATCACCGACCAAATCTCAGCCGTTATTTTCTTAGCTTCGGCCTCATTGGCAAGTACTCGGTCATGGTTTTCTTTCACGCGATCCATGCCTTTAATCCCCAGATAACTGTCTTTGATGGTGTTGGTTACGGCCGTAAACGCCGCGCCTGATTGTTGATTGGTAAAAACAATAATGCCCAGTTTTAGCTCAGGTAGCAAGGTTACTTGCGTCACAATACCCGCCAATCCGCCCGTGTGGGTAGCCTGTTTGAAGCCTTTGACATCGCTCAAAAACCAACCCAATCCGTAGCCCGAAAAATGCGTATTGTAGGAATTTGTGCCTCTGACGGGAATGATGGTTTGGGGGGTCCACATTTCAGCGTGTACTCCCCGACTGAAAAGTTGTTTGTCATTATCAAATTTTCCATTCTCCATTTGCATAACAACCCACTTGCTCATGTCGGTCACGTTGCTGTAGATTCCTCCAGCGGCGTTGGCCACTTCACTCCAATCGCGACGAATTACTTTGACGGCCCCTTCCACGGGCGCGTGCGGGTCAATCACGTTCGACTTGTCTTTCAGGCGTTTGTACGAAGCCGCCGTAGCATTCATACCCAGCGGTTTGAGTATTCTGCTCTCAATAAAATCCTCCCAAGGCATTCCCGAGACCCGTGTCACCACCTCGCCCGCCACGATGTAGAGCAGGTTGTCATAGTCGTACTTGGTTCGAAATCCCGAAACAGGTTTGAGGTAACGGAGGTTATGAATGATGTCTTTCAAGGTAAAATTGTTCTGGTCGGGCCAAAACATCAAATCTCCCGCGCCCAAGCCCAATCCACTGCGGTGCGTGAGCAAATCTCGAATGGTAAACTCTTCGGTTACGTACGGATTATACATTTTAAACTCGGGAATAATGTCCGTCACTTTGGTATCCCAAGTCAGTTTTTTTTCATCCATCAGCATCCCGAGCGCCGCCGAAGTAAAGGCTTTGCTGTTGGAAGCAATGCCAAAAAGAGTGTTTTCGGTTACTCTCTCCTTCGTATTGAGCGACCGCAGGCCGTAGCCTTTGGCGTGAATCATTTTGCCATCTTTTACCACCGCCACCGCAATGCCTGGCACGTCGAACGTCTTTAAGGTTTTTTCAACCAATGCATCAATCTCAGGGGAAGTAATCACCTGAGCATTTAGTAGAAACGAATGAAGACACAGGACAAGGAAGGAGGTAAAGTAAAAATGCTTTTTCATGTTTTTTTTGTAGGTTTTATTCGGTTGTGAAGGAGAATTTTGCGGCAAAATCAGTATTTTGTCTAAAGACTCCCCGCCAGATTGTCAAACAATTGGAGGTGCGCTTTTTTTAATAGCGTGATAAAATAAGCAATCAGCCAGCGATTTCCTTTGACTACTATGTGTTCTGCAAGTTCAACCTGATTGGTATTTTTATCGTACACAAAGTTAAAATCAATCACCAACACAATCCCTCCTTTGACATTACTGACGTATCGCACGTGTTTATCTTTCTCTATTTCCAGAACTTCTACATTGTATTCGGGGCGCATTTTCAGAAAGCCCAACAATAGCACTTCCTCATTCACTTGGTATTCAATGCCATTTGTAGCCGTTTTTTTTAGTTCATGGACGTTGACCATGTACGGATGAAATTCACCAAATTTCCTAAAATCCAGGATAAAATCGTAGACACGAGCCAAATCGCAAGTAAATGAATGGTTCAGGAGAAGGTTTTTGGTAGCCATTGATACGTCAACATTAAGCAGAAAAGGTTAACAAATGTAACATTTTTCGCCCCTGTTAACTCCCTCAATCATTTTCAGGCTTTTATCTTCCAGCCTTCGCCTCCTTTTACACTACTGCAGGTGGGTCCACCGTCCTTACCGATTCCTGGCACTTTGATTGCTAGCACGGCCTGTGAATCGGTTTGTACTTGCCGAAGCATCTCCCACGTGACGCTCTTCAACGGAACTTTCAACCGACGGCTCCAAATGCTGCCTATCTGCCCAGCGGCAGTGCCAATGTCAATGTATACAAATCGCTCCTGCGGTGAACCTTGGGCCACCGCCCCTACAAAAATAGGAAACACACCCGTTTGTGATTTTAGGTTCAGCACAAAGTCAAAAACAAGATCCTCTCCGGTTGAACGTTGTTTTTGGAGGGTCAGATAAGTTGATCCACTTCCTTGTTGAATACCAAAATCAACTCCTGCGTTTGGTTTCTCCAACCGTATCTGAAACTTAACTTCCATTCTACTAATGTTGCGCCTCAGTCTAGGCTTTTTGGATGTTTACAATTTTTTATGCTACAATGTTTGCGCCTCCGCTATGACTGTCAGTTCCGAAGCTTTTGGGCATTTGAGTATTATCCAACACTACCAAATCGGCGGAATACCCTGCTTTGATTCGACCGAATTTATCGCCAAGACCCAAATGCTGGGCGGGATACATTGTGGCCATTCTGAAGGCTTCATCTTTCGGAATTCCTACGTGGTGAATGCAGTTGCGCACCGCGTCGAGGAGCGTAATGGCTGAGCCAGCAAGCTTACCTTCATCGTTGAGTAAACGATGACCATCATAGTTGGCAATGAAATCTTCAAACTCAAACCGCATCGGTTCAATTTTGGCCAAAGTGGCATCTGAAATCAGAAAAAGACGCTCCCGCATGAGCTGTTTGGCAATACGCACAGTGGCATAATCGCAATGATAACCATCAACAATGATGCTGGCATTGACCGTAGGTGTATCCCAAATGGCAGTTACTACGCCCGGTTCGCGGCTTTCAAAGGGTCGCATGGCGTTGTACAGGTGCGTTGCCAACTGAACCCCACTGATAAAATACCCTTTGGCTTGTTCGTAAGTGGCGTTGGTGTGTCCCAATGACAATATAATGTCGCTTTCCTGCAAAAGATGCAACAATTCGTCGGGCCAGATTTCGGGAGCAATCGTCATGATGGTGAGCAAGCCTTCACAGCTGGCAATAATTTCGACAATTTCCGCTTTGGTTGGTACGCGTACGGCATTGGCACTGTGAGCACCGCGTTTGGTAAAGTTAATAAACGGCCCTTCAATGTGCAACCCCAATACGCCCGTTTTACCCGCTGCGATGTATGATTTGGTTACTTCAATTGCTTTTAAAATCCGTTCGTGTGAGGTAGAATAAAGCGTAGGAACCAAGCCCACTGTGCCATCCTGACGGTGGGTTTGGACCATATCTGTGAGCGATTCTTCCGATAAATCGCGTACGAAGAAGCCGTTTTTCCCTCCGTAAAGTTGCAGATCTATCAAGCCTGGAACGAGGTCAAATCCCTGTAAATCAACACAAAACATATCCTTTGAAATATCTTCTTGTAGTACAACGTCCACAATGATTTCATTTTCAATCAAAACGGCGTAATTGGTCAAAACCTCTTCACCAGTATAAATAGTACAGTTTGTGAGTGCGTGCATTGGTTGGTGGATTTTTTTGGGAACTTCCCGAAAGATGTAGAACTTTCGGGAAGTTTTCCAACTAACAATGAATAAAATTTGGCTTTCATCGCCGCATTTGAGCGGCCACGAACAAAAATACGTACAGGAGGCTTTTGCCGCCAACTGGATTGCGCCACTGGGTCCCAATGTCGATGGGTTTGAACGGGATTTGTGTACTTACGTGGGAGCGGGTCATGCCGCGGCGCTTTCTTCGGGCACGGCTGCCCTGCATTTGGCACTCATCCTGCTGGGCGTCGGCAACGGCGATGTGGTTCTATGTCAATCATTTACCTTTGCCGCTTCGGCCAATCCCATTGTGTATCAGGGAGCCACGCCCGTTTTTGTTGATTCGGAATTGGATAGCTGGAATATAAGCCCTGACGCTCTCGAAACGGCCATCAAAAGCGAAAAGGCAAAAGGGAAAAACGTGAAGGCGGTCATTGCAGTACACCTCTACGGAATGCCGGCCCAAATGCGTGAAATTCAGGAAATCTGCCAACTGCACGACATTCCGCTCATTGAAGATGCGGCAGAAGCCTTGGGGGCATCGTATCAAGGCAAGAAAATGGGAAGTTTTGGGTTGCTCAATGTCCTTTCTTTCAACGGCAATAAAATCATCACCACGTCGGGCGGCGGGGCATTACTTTCTGACAATGAAGCATTTATTCAAAAGGCACGTTTTCTAGCCACCCAAGCCCGCGACAATGCGCCGCATTACCAACATTCCGAAATCGGTTATAACTACCGCCTGAGCAATATTTGTGCGGGCATCGGACGAGGGCAAATGGAAGTGATTGACGAGCGTGTAGCCCAACGCCGTGCCAATTTTGCGTTTTACGAACGAGAATTATCGGGCATCGAGGGTATCACATTTCAGCCCGAAGCCGAAGGCAGTTTTTCCAACCGTTGGCTGAGTTGCATCGTTGTCAACCCCAAACTAACGGGTGGCATCACCCGCGAAACAATCCGTTTGGCATTGGCTTCCCAAAACATCGAGGCGCGTCCATTGTGGAAACCGATGCACTTACAGCCTATTTTCCAAGATGCTCCTTTTTACGGCAAAAGTATATCAGAGCGATTATTCGAAAATGGTCTTTGCCTTCCTTCGGGTTCGAACCTAACTCAAGAGGAATTGGGAAGAGTGACTACGGGAATTAAAAAGTGTTTCATTTAACGTCGGTGAGGTTGGAAAATTTCAATAATCCATCGGGTCGTCGGCAACGCGTGTATTATCGTGCCATGTATTCATTTCGGCCATATCTTCGGCAGAAAGTTGAAAGTCAAACACATCTACATTTGCCGCCAAACGGCTTTTACTCACCGATTTGGGTATCGTAATAGCACCCTGTTGCAACGACCAGCGTATCAACACCTGAAACGTACTTTTGCCGTATTTTTGGGCGATTTGTACTAGCCTAGCGTCGTTGGCTTTCAATCCCCGGACCAACGGCGCGTAGCCTTCCACCTGAATGCCCCGTTGACGACAGTATTGCATTTGTTCGGGCAAATAGCAATAAGGGCTCAGTTCAAACTGATTGACGGAAGGGATGATTTCTGCCTCGGGCCATAGTTCCTCAAAATGAGGGATGTAATAATTAGACACCCCGATGGCGCGGACTTTTCCCTCTGCATAAATTTGCTCCAACGCTTTCCACGTTTGGATTCGATGCTGTTTCACAGGCCAATGCACCAAATATAAATCCACGTAATCTGTGTTTAATTGCCGAAGGCTTTCCTCAAAAGCGCGTAAAGTCGACGCGTAGCCTTGGTCTTCATTCCTGACTTTGGTAGTGACAAATATTTCTTCACGAGCCAGTCCACTTTCGCGTATAGCTTGGCCCACTTCACGCTCATTTTTATAGGCCGCTGCCGTATCTACCAGTCGATACCCCAGTTCGAAGGCCCATAAAACCGCCTGTTTGATGTCTTGATCGGGTTGCGGGTCATAAATACCCAATCCCAATTGCGGCATAGTAATGCCGTTATTAAGCGTAATGAGTGGAATCATATCATTAAGTGTTTTTAACACAGGATATCCTATCTTTGAGGATATGTATTCAATTTTTCAAAAATAGAAGATTTTCACGGCTAACCCATATCCATGTTGTTCACGATAAAACAATTTTTAAACTTGCAATCAAAAGTGACGTTATTACGCTTGCTTCGTCCATCAGAAAATAAATCGTCGTTGATTTTACCACTGCTTATTATGAGAACACTCTTTCGTTTTAATTGGATACCCTTGGTGATGGGTTTAGTTGTATTGCAATCGTGCTCGCGCAATCCAGTGACGGGCAAAAGGGAAATCATCCTGATGTCGGCCGATCAGGAAATTGCTTTGGGCCAACAATCTCACCCTTCAATTGTTGCCTCGATGGGCTTATATGAAGATAAACGGTTGCAGAGTTTTATCTCTGAAAAAGGGATGGCAATGGCCAAAATTTCGCACCGTCCAGAGCTTCCTTACCAGTTCAACATTATTGATTCGCCAGTTGTCAATGCTTTTGCGGTGCCTGGAGGCTATGTGTATTTTACCCGAGGCATCATGGCCCACTTCAACAATGAGGCTGAATTTGCAGGTGTTTTAGGTCACGAAATCGGCCACGTTACTGCAAGGCACTCGGCGAGACAACAGACCAGCCAAATTTTGGGTACCGTTGGATTGATTGCTGGTATGGTCATTTCGCCCAAATTAGCCCAATTTGGTGAACAAGCCATGCAGGGTTTACAAATGCTGATGCTTAGCTACAGCCGCGCCCACGAATCTGAATCAGATAAAATTGGGGTGGAATATTCGAGTAAAGTGGGCTATGACGCGCACCAAATGGCCAATTTCTTCGGCACCATCAAGCGTATTTCGGACAACGCTGGCCAATCTATTCCCAACATAATGTCGACACACCCCGATCCGGGCGACCGTTTCAACAATGTTCACGCAATGGCCAAAGATTGGCAAGCCAAAAATGTCGGTAATTACGCCGTAAATCGTGAAAGTTATTTACAAATGATTAATGGCATTGTGTACGGTGAAGACCCAAAACAGGGCTTTGTTGAAAATAGCGTTTTTTACCATCCCGAACTTCGCTTTCAATTTCCTATTCCAAACGGTTGGCAGACCCAAAATTCCCCCGTTCAATTTGTGATGGCTCCCAAAGACGGCAAAGCAGAGATGTTGCTCAATGTAGCACAGGGCAGTACGCTGGATTCGGCCGCTCAAAATATGGTCAGGCAGTACAATTTAAAAGTGTTGGAATCTACTCGTAAGACCATTCACGGCAACCAAGCCATCGTCATGATTTCGCAGCAACAACCTCAGCAGCAGCAACAGGGACAAACTCAACAACAACAACAACCCCAAACACCTGCCAACACGGTTCAGCTGGCCACGTGGCTCATTCAATACAACGGTTTGATTTACGCCATTCACGGAGTAACTACCGCCGATGTTTTTGGTAACTTGTACCCTACGTTTCGAAATACGGCCGAAAATTTTCGTTTATTGAACGACCCCGACAAACTGAATCGCAAACCCGAACGCATATTTGTAAAAAATGCCCCACGCAACGGTACGTTTAAGGAAATCATGACAGCGCTGGGAATGCCAGCCAACCGAATCGAGGAATTGGGCGTGGTCAATAGCATGAAAGCCGACACTCCGGTTCAGAAGGGAATGTTGTTAAAAGTAATTGGAAAATAAGAAGTGAGGAGGCAGAAGTGAGGAGTGAGAATAACAAAACCGTTACTCCTCGCTACTCACTCCTACCTACTCGCTACTATTAACCTACCCCAAAGCATAGCGCTTACCAGGAAGTGAACGAATGTAGCCCTGCAACTCCAGATTGAGCAACAGCGTGGCCAATTTCCCCGTAGAGACCTGACTTTCCCACGTGAGATTATCAATGTGCATTTCGCCTCTTTGACGCAATAGCGCCACAATTTGGCTTTCCTCCTGGGTAAAATGATCGGGTAACGCCACCTTTACGGATGCTTTGGTGGTGAGCCAACTTAATGATTCCAGTAAATTTTCTACACCCGTAAAAATCTGGGCTTTATTGGCGCTGATTAGATTATTAGGACCAATTGAATAGGGATTCGACAAATTGCCCGGTACGGCAAATACATCCCGGTTATAATTATTGGCAAACTCAGCGGTAAGCAATCCCCCACCCTTTTTGGCCGATTCCACCACAATGACTGCATCAGATAGCCCAGCGATAATGCGATTTCGGGCGGGAAAACGCATCGGATCAGGCTTGGTTCCCAAACAATACTCCGTCACAATTCCACCGTTGATTTCCATCTCTCTGGCTGTTTTGGTATGCCCTTCAGGATAAACCACATCTACCCCTGTAGCCATCACGCCAATCGTCGGAATCCGGCTCCTTACGCTGGCCCTATGCGCCGAAATATCAATGCCATACGCCAATCCACTGACAATCGTTACATCGTGGTTAACAAGCCCTTCTACAATCTGCTCGGTGATATTTCGGCCGTAATCAGTCGCTTTTCGGGTACCGACCAAAGATACATAACGGCCCTTGTTGAAATCAATGTTGCCTTTGGTGTACAGCAAAACGGGTGCATCATAAAGGGATTTGAGCCGATGCGGAAAGTGGGCATCTGTGTAAAAAACCATATTGGCGTTTAACTTCTCCAGTTTTAGGAGTTCATCTTCAGCTGCTCTCAAGCCTTCTTTTTGCAAAACAGTCCGGGCAATTGCTTCTCCTACGCCTGTAACGCGAATCAGTGTTTTATAATTGGCTTCAAATACCTTTTGAGCATCTCCAAAGTGAGCAATCAAATACCGAATCAATACCCCGCCCAATCCTGGGGTCAGATGCAATCCTAATTGGTAAAGACGTTGGTCCATGAATGAATGTTAATGTACTTTTTTAAGGCCGCCACCTAAGTATTGGCAATTAATCAAAGCATCTATGCCATCGTAGGGTACGTGCGCTTTTTCGTAGTCATAAACCACTCTGAGTGAGCGTGTATGGTTATTATCGCCCATCGCTACGTCTACATCTTCCATCGTAAACTGACAGGGATGTTCATAGCCGCAGGCAATGGCTATTTCGAGAATCTCTTTGGTCAACGTTTTTCCATAATGGTAAAAACGCTCACTTTTAAGCGCTGGATCAAGGCCCGCCTGTAACCATTTATTTTGCGTAGCTACCCCCGCTGGACAACGGTTGGTATGGCATATCTGTGCCTGAATACACCCAATCGACATCATGGCTTCGCGGGCAACGTTGACAATATCGACACCCATCGCAAACGCCATAATCGCCTGCGCTGGCAGGCCTAGTTTTCCCGACCCAATGAACGTTATGCGGTCGGTGAGCCCGTGTTTTTTGAAGATTTTATACACACTCGAAAACCCATACACCCAAGGTAATGACACATGGTCAGCAAACGACGGAGGGGCGGCACCCGTTCCTCCTTCACCGCCATCAACAGTGATAAAATCGGGGCCACGGCCCGTTTTCACCATGAGTTCCGCCAATTCTTCCCACATGTCTAGTTTGCCCACAGCCGCTTTGATACCCACAGGTAGCCCAGTAGCCTCGGCCATAGCTTCGATCAAATCCAACATTTCGGGCAGGGTAGAAAAAGCGCTGTGCGCTGCGGGAGAAATGACATCTTTACCGATGGGAACGTGCCGGATTTCTGCAATCTCTTTCGTGATTTTGGCCGCAGGCAACACCCCTCCTTTGCCCGGTTTTGCTCCTTGCGAGAGTTTCAATTCAAGCATTCGAATGGCCGGGTTTTTCTGCGTCAGTCGAACCAATTTTTCCATGATAAAATTCCCATCGTCGTCACGAATACCGAAATACGCCGTGCCGATGTTGAGCACTACGTCAGCGCCTTTATCGTGGTATGGGGAAAACCCTCCTTCACCCGTATTGTGGTAACAGCCAAACTTCGCCGCCCCTTCGTTGAGGGCGGTAATCGCCGAAGCCGATAACGAACCAAAACTCATTCCTGAAATATTAATGACCTGCTTCGGACGGTAGGGTTTGCGGCGATTATGGCTCAACCCAATCACTTTGGGCGCGGGCAAAACGTACGGATTTTCGCGGTACGGGTGGTCTTTGGCCAACCGTTTAGTTACCAAAGCAGGTTTGATAAAGATGAAACCAGCGCTGTTGACATCCTGATCGGTTCCGAAACCCTGAAAATTATTTTCCCGTTTAGAAGATGCATAAATCCACGAACGCTGCCGACGATTGAATGGTAATTCTTCGCGGTTATTGGCCACAATATATTGCCTAAACTCCGGCCCAATCGTTTCTAGCCAATACCGCAGGTGCCCAATGACTGGAAAGTTGTGCAAAACGGTGTGTTTTTTTTGGGTAATGTCCCAAATAGCAACAATAGCCAAAATAACGGGGAAGCATGTCCACCACGGAACGAGCGCAAGCCAATTCAAAAGAGTATTCATTAGGGTTTAGTTTTTCTTATTGAAAATTTTAAAACAAATTTTACCGATTTCACCAATTATCTTTTCGGCGTTTTTTTCTGGGGTTCCTCTCACAAAAACTGAAATCACAAAGGGTGTGGCCGCAAACACAATGCCCGCATCGCCACGTACGTACGTCAATCCGCCCGTTTTGTGGGCTATTTTGATTGTTTTGGGAATGAGTCTCGGCAGCGTAACCGTATCTCGATTTTCAAACAAAAATTCCATCATTTGCTCACACAAGTTGGGTGTTGCTACTTTATGACCATAAATAAGACGCAATAATGCATTGATGTCACGGGCCGTTACGTAATTATCAATCCCACGCGATACAGCCGCCGTATCCATCATCACCCGATTCAATTGGAGACTCGCCAAACCGAGGAGTTTCATACGGTCGTTGATTTTTTCCCGCCCCAGTTTTCGGATAAAAATATTGGTAGCCGTGTTGTCGCTCGCAATCATCATCAACCGAGCCACCTCTTTGAGCGACATTTGTTGGCCATCGGGGTACGAGGCCATCACACCCGAGCCGCCCGTTTTGTCGGCAGCCACCAGCGTATAGGTTTCGTCGAGGTTAACTTTACCCGCTTTTACCTGTTCCATCAGCTCAACCAAAATCGGAATTTTGATGATACTAGCCGATGGAACCGATTCCGCAGGCCCTTTGCAGAAATAGATCTCACCCGTTAGCGATTCTACCTGAAGGTTGACAATGGTAGTGGGAGAAAGTTGCGCAAGATAGGTTTCAAGGGAAGAAAAAGAATCCTGTTTTTGGGCAATGCCCACGAATGGGAACAGCATGAAGCATAAAAAAATAAGTTGTCGCATCAGAAAAAGGGTTTCTGGCAACAACTTACGCACAGGAAGAATAAAAATCAAGGGATGTTACCTATCCTTTCCTTCTTGTTGGGTAGGAACGTGGATATGTTTTTCCAAATCTTTGCCCATAAAAAGTTTAAATTCGATCTTTAACTTCCGATAATTGTCGTGAAAAAAAGCCATTTTCTCCCGCAAATAGGCTTGACTCTCGCGGACTTCATCGTTAAATTGGGTGGTTGCTTCCTTAATAATGCTCGCAATAATCCCTTCCTGATCACGAATATCGGCCTGAATGCTGTTAACGGTGCGTTTGAAATGATCGAATTCATGCTCAAAATGGGTAAGCGTTTCGGCAAAATTAGAATCCATCTCCTCTACGGGCAAAAAGGCCCGCATTTCATGCACTAAATGTCCAAAAAAATCAACTTCTTGGTCCACAAAGTCGACCTCATTGAGCCAGAGTCTATGCTCAAAATGAAAGCGATGTAAATCAAATTTTGTATTTCGTGCCATGATTCGCGCGTAGTTAAATGAATAGTCCTAAATTCGGTTTTATTTTACCATTCGAGTATGAGGTGGGTCAGTAAGATAACTGACTGCTATCAGGAAATGGGAAATAAAAATAAGAGAGGCCGCCACCTTCATAAAAATTGTTAGTAGCTTTACGTTACGCAGAAAAGTTGATTCACTAACCCCCTTTTGAAAATGCTGAAGGCTTATTTTTTCTTGTTAATTTTCGGCTTTTCCATTACCGCCATTGCCCAACAAACGGACAGCCAATTGACAAATACCGCCCGCGATTTGATTAATTTAAACGGGTTTAAAATCAATGCCAACAACGTCAATACGGGGCTATTTGGCATCAAAGGCCCCAAAGGCGACCTCGTAGGCAACCCGTATCTGGATTCGACCTGGCAAACAGGTTCTATCAAATTATACAAAAAAATAGGCCCGCCCGGGCGCGAAGGCGACAGCATAGGCAATGTTCCCCTACGGCTGGATTTGTTCGTTAATGAATTGGAAATACAAATCGCCAACACCAACGACGTCAGAGTCCTCGCGGGAGATTATATTCGTTTTTTCACACTTGAGGGACTAGAGCGGCGCATTTTTCTTAACGCTAACCAATTCAGGTCGGAAGACAATATGAAAGGATTTGTAGAATTAATCAAAGGTGGACGCCTGTCGCTGGTCGAATTAACAAAGCTTTCCATCATCAAACCCAGTTACAACGAAGCTATGGCACTGGGCAGCAAAGACACCAAAATCGTCAAAAACAGTCAATATTTTGTGGTAAAAGGCAACACCCTGATTTCCATCGGAACGTCAAAAAAGAAACTACTGGATGCCATGGCCGACCGTGCCGATGACGTAGAAGAATTCATAAAAACCAATAAACTCAGCCTTAAATCACGGTCCGACATCACCAAGGTATTTGCGTATTATAACAACTTATAACGGCCAATAATCGGATAATGATCTGAATATTTCACATCCTTTCTAGTCTGAAAATCAATCACTTCAAGCCCTTTTTTGTCATAAAACTGGTTGTCAATTCGGATAAATCCCGGAGCCTTCCGGTACGTAAATCCAAACCCTGAACCCGCTTCTTCAAAAGCATTCGATAAGCGTTTGCGAACCTGTCCGTAGGCATAACTGTACGGAACTTCGTTAAAATCACCGCATACCACTACGGGATGCGGGCTTTTTTCTATCCAATCCGTCAGAATTTTAGACTCCTCTGCGTGATGCACAAAACCACCTTTTAATTTTCTGAAGGTACTCGCCAACTCATAGCGCCCCAGTCCAAGATTCTTTTCTTTGACCGCCAATTTAATACCTCCCACGCGCACAATCATAGAGCGTAAATGCACACTGATAAACCGAATCGTATTGCCTTTTATATTGATATCGGCGTAAATGATGCCGTTTTGATTGCTGAATTCCCTTTTCTCCTGTTTAATAATCGGATATTTTGAGAAAATCGCCAACCCGTTTGTGTAATCTTTGCCCTGATCCTGTATAGATTGCATCGACACGTAATAAGGATAGCCCTCTTTCTTCAACTGAGCAACTGTTTGCAGATCCTTGCGGTCTCGGTGATTCAAAAACTCCTGAAAACATTTAACATCGGCATCTTCCTTCTTCACCCATTCAATCAGCTTGTTGGTATTTTCGGAATTTTTATCAACTAAATAACTGTATGCATCAAACGACATAACGTTATAACTCAACACCTTAATCTCATTTTTAGAAGAGACCGTTTCTTCTTCTGCTGGCCCCAGTCCGTACGTTCTTGCCCAAAATGGAAAACTTAACATCAAAGCTAACCCCGAAAGCCATGCCCTTTTGGGATTAAACACCAGCCAAAAACCAACCAGCAAAATATGCATAATCAGCAGCAAAGGAAGACTCATCATAATGAAGCCCGCGAGCCAGTGCCCAGTAACGGCAAAATAGGTAAGCGTGTAACTGAGTAAGGTAAAGCAAAAAAATAATTGCTGAATACGCCAAAAAAAGGGAGTTTTGGATTTCATTGCGTAGTTTTTCACTGGCACTGCGTTTTAATTGCAAAGTAAACAATTCCATGACGAAAATTATTGCTATTGGTTTAGTATTATCAATTCTCATTGCCTGCAATACCTCCCAAGAGTCGGAGGAGCAAAAATTAGCCCAAAGTTACTGCGGAGGGTGTCACCTCATGCCAACGCCCGATTTACTTGACAAAAAGACGTGGAAAGAAAGTGTGCTGCCCAAAATGGCCCTGCGTTTGGGCGTCGTTCAGCAAAATATTGGCTTTTATCAGGACTTTTCTACCGAAGAGATTGTCACGTTTACCGAAGCCAATGTTTTCCCCGAAACCCCCATCGTAACGCCCGAACAATGGGAAAGTATCGTGAATTATTACGTCAAAAATGCGCCCGATAAACTGCCAGATTCCTCGCGCAAAACCCTTATTTCTCCCACCCTCTCCCGATTCTTGCCCAAAGCCAATACTCCGCACGTGGAACCTTTTGTTTCGCTTATCAAGTATGATTCCCTCAGCAAGAAGCTATTTGTGGGCAGTCGCCGAGGAATGGTCACGGTATTTGACCAACAATTCAAACGCATCGATTCCCTTAAAGTAAGCAGCCCACCTTCTGATTTACGGACCTACCCCGATGGGAGTTTGGATGTATTGCTAATGGGCATCATGGACCCCAACGACCACAATCGGGGCACGCTGGAAAAAGCCCGTAAATCGGCCGATGGCAAAACATGGGCCTTAACTCCGATACTCCAGAAACTTCGTCGCCCTGTCAATCAAGCCTTTACGGATGTAGATGGCGATGGCCTCGAAGACATCGTGATGTGCGAATATGGCAACAATGTCGGTCAATTGTCTTGGTTTAAACAGCAACAAGACAATAGCTATCAGGTGTTTAAATTTGACCCCGCTCCGGGGGCGCGACTGGTTCAGCCCTACGATTTTAACCGTGATGGCAAACTGGACTTTTTTGTAATGATGGCGCAGGGCGACGAACAAGTATCGGTGATTTATAACCGAGGCGGTGGAAAATACGAAAAACAAATCCTGTTGCGCTTCCCACCCGTGTACGGCTCCAGCTACGCCGATTTGGCCGATGTCAACGGCGACGGTTGGGTTGACATTGTGTACACCAACGGCGACAATGCTGATTATTCCATGATTCTGAAACCCTATCACGGCGTACGTATTTTCTTAAACGACGGCAAAAATCAGTTTCAGGAAAAATGGTTTTTCCCTTTACATGGTGCCTCAAAAGCCCTCGCCGACGATTTTGACAAAGATGGCGATATTGACATTGCGGCTATCTCTTACTTTCCGTCCAATCCACAGGAAGGATTTGTGTATTTTGAAAACCAAGGGAATTTGAAATTTACTGCCAAAACCTTTCCTACGCCCCGACAAGACAAATGGATGCTCCTCGAAAAAGCGGATTATGACCAAGACGGCGACAAGGACCTGTTATTGGGCTATCTCGAACGCCCACCTTACAGATTTCCTCTGCCAGCAGGAATGACAGGATTACAGATTCTTGAAAATAAAACAATTACAAAAAAATAACTATACCACTAGCAGTCAAGCATTTGCTTCACAATCGCGCATTAAAACGGTTGGGTAACTTAGCGCTAGATTCCGTTCAATTTTTCGTTAGAAACAGGTAACTTCTTACTTATTTGATTTTAATCATCCATTTAAAAAATGAAAAAGACACTTTTTGCAATCTTTACTTTACTGATTTTGCATTCTTTCGATGCGGTTCAGGCCCAAAAAGCGGCTTGGACATCACTTTTTGACGGAAAAACCCTGAAAGGCTGGAAACAGCTAAACGGTCAGGCTAAATATGAAGTGAAAGACGGCGTCATTGTCGGAACAGCCGTAGCCAATACCCCAAACTCCTTCTTAACCACCGAAAAAGACTACGGCGATTTTATTTTTGAGTGCGAGGTAAACGTCGATGAAGGACTTAACTCAGGCATTCAATTCCGGTCATTGTCAAAACCCGACTATAACAATGGCCGCGTACACGGCTATCAAACGGAAATTGACGCCACTGACCGCGACTTATCGGGCGGCATCTACGACGAGGCCCGCCGTGGATGGTTGTACGTTCCAGAGGTAAACCCTAAGTCCAGAGGTGTGTTTTTGCGCAACAATCAGTGGAACAAATACCGTATCGAAGCCATCGGAACCAGCTTGCGGACGTTTGTCAACGGCGTTGAAATCAGTCACGTAATCGACGACATGACTTTGAGCGGATTCATTTGTTTGCAGGTTCATTCCATCGGAAACCGCAAAGAAGATGAAGGCAAGCAGGTACGCTGGCGCAACGTGCGAATTCAAACCACCAATCTGCAACCGACTCCTGCAAGTACCGTTCGCATTGAAAACTGGATTCCAAACACAGTTTCTGAACCAGAAAAAGCCTTGGGAATCCGTTTGTTGTGGGATGGAAAAACCACCAACGGGTGGCGTGGTGCGTACAAAACAGAATTTCCGAAAGGGGGCTGGAACATCAAAGACGGCGTGTTGAGCGTGGACAAAGGCAACGGAGCTGAATCAACCAACGGCGGTGATATCCTGACCACCGAAAAATTTGGTGCTTTTGAACTTACTTTCGATTTCAAACTGACTGAAGGCGCCAACTCGGGCGTGAAATACTTCGTCAATGAATTGCTCCAATATACCCACGAATTTCAGCCAGGTGAACCGATGACAGTTCCCGCCGATTACATCAAAAAAGGCTCGGCCATCGGTCTGGAGTTTCAGGTGTTGGACGATGCCAAACACCCCG
Organism: Runella rosea; assembly: GCF_003325355.1. GTDB lineage: Bacteria > Bacteroidota > Bacteroidia > Cytophagales > Spirosomataceae > Runella > Runella rosea. The sequence continues at coordinate 6,576,438 of NZ_CP030850.1, read as the reverse complement.
ACGCCAAAATGGGTGCTGGTGGCAACCGCACCATTGGCTCGCTGTACGATCTCATTCCTGCCGACAAAACGGGCTACCGCAGAGGCGCTGTTAAAAAAATCGGTGATTGGAATCAGGGACGCATCGTGGTCTATCCCAACAATCATGTAGAGCACTACCTCAACGGATTCAAAGTAGTGGAATACAACCGCAACTCAGACTTTTACAAAGCCCTCGTACAGCGCAGCAAATACGCCGTTTGGGGCGACAAATTTGGTTCAGCCCCCAAAGGCCCCATTTTGTTGCAAGACCACGGCGACCTTGTCATGTACCGCAGTATCAAAATTAGGGAGTTAAAATAAATATTTAATTACCCAAAAAAAGCCACCTGATACGGTGGCTTTTTAATTCCTTCAAGGCGGTTTATTCTGGCAATCAGCAAGGTGTGCGTTTCTGGCAGTTGCCGATTTGAGAAAAAAAACGGAGTTTTGGGGTATGGAAAAGAATTAAGTGCCTTTATACTTAAAACCTGTTTTACAATGCAACGCAGAGAATTTATACAAAAATCTATTTTAGCAAGTGCCGCGACCGCAATGTCGACCACGAGCTATTCTAAAATCATCGGCGCCAATGACCGCGTACGGGTAGGTGTCGTGGGTTTTTCTGATCGCCACCGCGCTTCACACGTAGGCCCTTTCAAAGAATTGTCTAAAGGTATGAACTTTGAAATCACGTCGCTTTCCGATATCTGGAATCGCCGTCGTGACGAAGGGAAAGCCTATTTAGACAAGCAATTGGGAGGTAACGTAAAGGTTTTCCGCAATAACGAAGAAATGTACGATGCCAAAATGGTGGATGCTGTGTTTATGAGCACCGCCGACTTTCAGCACGCCCTTCATACCATTGAGGCCGTGCAGGCTGGTTGCGATGTATACGCCGAAAAACCTTTATCCGAAACCATGGAAGACAACCGTGCCGTATTGAAGGCCGTAAAAGCTTCTGGAAAAATCGTGCAAATCGGGTCGCAACGCCGCAGCGGTGAAAACTACTGGGCCGCCGACGAATTTATTAAATCAGGCAAATTCGGCCCTATCGTCATGGTAGAATTGATGTGGAACGTCAACCAACCAGGCCGTTGGCGCCGACCAGAATTGACCAAAGATTTGAAAGAATCGGATGTAGACTGGGTACGGTACCAATTGAATCGCCCCAAAGTGGCCTTTGACCCCCGCAAATACCTTGAGTATCGTCTATTTTGGCCGTATTCATCGGGTATCCCAGGCCAATGGATGAGCCACCAAATTGATACAGTACACTGGTTCAGCGGATTGTCACATCCACGTTCTGCCGTAGCCAACGGCGGGATTTATCAGTGGAAAGATGGCCGGACCAATCCAGATACCCTCACGGTCGTGTTTGATTATGGCCCAGCCAACGACCCCACTTCGGGCTTCCAAGTACAATTTACCAGCCGTTTCTCCAATTCTGCGGGCGAAACCAAGGAATTGTATTACTCAAACGGTGGTATGATTAACTTGGATACCAACGAAATCAGCTCAACGGGTGGTTTGCGTGAGCGCGAAGCTGCCGCGATGGGTCTGAAAGCAAACTTAGTAGCTTCAACTAAGCTCGAAGGTATAAAAGTAGCGACTGACGCCAACACTGGGGGCGACCCATTGACTTTCAATCACATCAAAAACTGGATGGAGTGCGTGCGCAGCCGCAAGCAGCCCAATGCGCCGATTGAAGCAGGATATCAGCACTCCATTGCTACTATTATGGCCAACGCCGCCTACCGTACTGGTCAGCGCGTGACATTCGATGAAAAAACGCAGGAAGTATTGGCGGGTGGAAAGCCGTTTAAGTACTAAGAAGTACAACAGTGTAATCTGTAAGCGAATAACATTACATAAAGAGGCGGCACCGTTTGGTGTCGCCTCTTATTTTTAAGCAATAAAATGCTTTATTTTATTCTGCAGTTTCTGGCTCCGAAACAATCAATTTAATGCCATCAAGTTGTTTAATGACCACCGACGAACCCATCGCGATAGGATGCCCTTTTTGGGTCAAAGCAATCCATTCGGTTCCACGGTAAAAAACCCGCCCCTCTCCATCAGAGGGAATCGTTTGCACTACCGTGGCTTTGTCGCCTACGTATTCAGAGTATTCGAGCGACTTATTTTTGCGGCGCGAAAACTGAAGTAACGGTTTTCGCAAAGCCAACAATGAAAGCACCGAAACCACCGAAAAACAGAAAAGCTGGGAATTGACTGTTGGCGTAAGACCTGTCCATGATAAAATGGCGGTCACAAATGCCCCAACACTCAAAAACAAGAAAACAAACGTTACCGAAAGTAGCTCTGCTATCAGCATAGCGACTCCAACTATTACCCAAATCTGTATCGAATCCATCTGATTTATAGAAATTTATACGCTGCGGGCCATTCTAGCCCAATTGATTACTTCTGTTGTTTTACTACGCTCATGGCCGCCGCAATCATCGAGGCCATGTCTCCAAAATTGGCTGGCAAAATCATTGTATTGGTCGATTTAGCTAAGTTTCCGAACTGCTGTACCATTTGCTCCGCCACTTTGAGTTGTACGGCATCCATTCCGCCTTTTTCCTGAATGGCGGCGGCCACGACCCGGATACTTTCGGCGGTGGCATCCGCTACCGACATAATAGCGGCGGCTTGTCCTTCTGCCTCGTTAATCTGACGCGTTTTCAATGCTTCTGACTCCAATACCACCTTTTGCTTTTGGCCTTCGGCTACGTTAACGGCGGCCATTTTTTCACCGTCTGATTGCAAAATCAACGCACGACGTTCACGTTCGGCCTGCATTTGCTTTTCCATGGCATGCAATACGCTTTGCGGAGGGGTGATATTTTTAATTTCATACCGCAACATTTTTACACCCCAGCCAATCGCCGCTTCATCAATGGCATGAACCACAGCCTGATTGACCGTTGTCCGTTCTTCAAATGTTTTATCTAAATCAATCTTACCCATTTCTGAACGCATGGTGGTTTGGGCCAATTGCGTTACCCCAAAAATATAATCTCCGATTCCGTAAGAAGCACGTTGCGGGTCAATCACCTGTAAAAAAAGCACCCCGTCTACCCGTACCTGAACGTTGTCGCGAGTGATACAAATCTGCTCAGGAATGTCAATAGCTTTCTCTTTCAAACTGTGCTTATAGGCCGTACGGTCAAAAAAAGGAATAATGAAGTTGATACCTGGCTGCAACACGGCATGAAATTTACCGAGACGTTCAACCACGTAGGCCGTTTGTTGAGGTACAACTTTGACCGTCATTAACACTATAAGCAGGGCCAAAACGACAATGATAATAAATGTAATCATGAGGATAGTTAAGGTTTAAATTTTGAACGAAAATACCAGATTAAGCGACGTATTACAAAGCTTTAAGGATGAAGATAATAAAACATTCCAAGAACGGTGTAAATGTTTATTAAGCGGTAAAACCACCCGAATAAGCCTCCTTTATCTATCCTAAAAAGTTAACTTTACTCCTTTTTTCTCAATATATTTATAATTTTTATTTTTATATTTAAGTAATCAGATGTAATTACACTTATTTTTGCCTGCTTTATCCTTCTTTCACCCTAAACCTTACACAAGTATGCTTTCAACGCTCGGCCGTCTGTTGCTGGCAATCCCAATGGCGATTTTTGGCGTGTTCCATCTTATGAATGCTGGCAATGTATCCGCAATGGTCCCTGCTTACTTACCTGGAGGTATCGTTTGGGTTTACATCACGGGCATTGCATTACTGGCCGCTGCTTTGGCAATCATCTTGCAAAAATGGGCGAGAACCGCCGCGATTCTACTCGCCATTATGCTTATCTCATTTGCAATTTTTGTACACTTGCCCAGTTTTTTGGAAGGGAATGAAAAGGCAATGGGGAGCCTTCTTAAAGACCTCGGCATTGCGGGAGGGGCCTTAATTCTAGCCAATACGGAGAAAGATTAAACGACCAAAAAGATTTGAACAATATGCGGTATAGGAAGGCCAACGTTCCTACCAAAACAGAATTTTGGCTAACTTTGACAAAAAATTGAATACATGGTCAAAGCAGAAGTAATTACGATTGGCGACGAAATATTGTTTGGACAGATTACCGATACTAATACCCAGTGGATTAGCACCGAATTGACCAACATCGGGATTCGAACCATCCGAAAATCGTCAGTTGGAGACGATGAACAGGCTATCTTAGAAATCCTTGCCGAAGCCGAAAGCCGGGCAGATGTAATTCTAATTACGGGTGGGCTCGGACCTACCAAAGACGACATTACAAAAAAAACACTCTGTACTTATTTCGATACCGAACTCTCTATCAACGAAGAAGCATTGGCATTCATCACCGCTTTTTTTGAGAAAAGAGGGCGTCCAATGACCGAACTGAATCGTTTGCAGGCAGCAGTGCCCAACAATTGCACTTATATTGCCAATCGTTGGGGAACCGCTCCAGGCATGTGGTTTGAGCGCAACGGTAAGGTATTTATCTCCATGCCCGGCGTGCCGTTTGAAATGAAAAACCTCATGACGCACACGCTCCTGCCCAAATTGCAAGCTTTTTTTGAGACACCTATCATTTATCATAAAATGCTCCGCACCATCGGTATTGGAGAATCTTTTTTGGCCGAGCGCATCGCCGATTGGGAAGATAACCTGCCATCTCACATCAAATTGGCGTATTTACCCAATTTTGGGCAAGTCCGTCTTCGCCTCACCGCAACGGGCACCGACTTGGAGCAACTCAAAAAAGAGACCCAAGCCGAAGTCGAAAAAGTATTGCCACTGATTGATGTCAACGTTTTTGGGTATGACAACGACGAAATTGAAACCGTGGTGGGAAGAATCCTAAAAGAGCGTGGCCAAACCCTATCTACCGCCGAAAGCTGTACGGGCGGCTATGCATCGCATTTGATAACGAAAGTGCCTGGCTCGTCAGCGTATTTTGTGGGGGGCGTAATCAGTTACAGCAACGAAGTCAAAATAGCTGAATTGGGCGTTAAGCCTAGCACATTGGCGGAGTTTGGGGCGGTAAGCGAACAAACCGTCGTTGAAATGGCCGAAGGGGTGCGCCAACGGCTCAACACCACTTATGGCATCGCGGCCAGCGGAATTGCAGGTCCCGACGGCGGCACCGACGAAAAACCCGTGGGTACCATCTGGATTGCCAGCGCAGGCCCCAACGGCACCGTAACCCAAAAATTACAACTTGGAAAATTTCGCGAACAAAACATCCAATATACCGGCGTTTATTTACTCAACCTGTTGCGCAAACAACTGCTAGGTCTATAAAATCATTGATTATTTGAGCGTTTGGAATAGGAATTAATACGAAAACAAATGGCAATTGTAGAAATGGTGATGCCCCGAATGGGAGAAAGCGTCATGGAGTGTACCATCATTAGCATCCTGAAAAAAGTAGGTGATGCTGTCGAATCCGATGATTCGGTGATGGAAGTAGCTACCGACAAAGTAGACACCGAAGTGCCCAGCCCTTACAGCGGCGTTATCAAAGAAATATTGGTTAAAGACGGCGACGTCGTGGCCATCGGAAACATCGTAATGCGCATCGAAACAGAAGTCACTACGCCCCAAAACGGTTCACCAACGCCCCCCGCAGAGGTTCCAGAAGAAGCCCTTGCGTTGGAAACCCAATTCCAATCGTTGGTAACTTCCCCTATCCAATCCCCAGTGGAGGTTCCTTCAAGCGGGCGTTTTTACTCTCCTTTGGTGCTCAACATTGCCCAAACCGAAGGTATTTCCCGTCAAGAACTTGACCGAATTGCGGGAACTGGCACCGATAGCCGCGTGACGAAAAAAGATATTTTGGGGTATTTGGAAGAAAGGAAACACCACCCCGTAGGAGCAGGCCTTGCGTCTGCCCAGAGCCTTGAGTCTACCCAAAATCTCACATCTGCCCAAAACGTAGGTGTTGCCCAAGAAACACCCCATACCAGTAGTCCGCAATCGCCTGCGTCGATTCGCAAAACTGGCATCGAGATTATTCCGATGGACCGAATGCGGCGCGTCATTGCGGAGCGGATGCTGGAATCACAGCGTATTTCGGCCCACGTATCCTCGTTTGTGGAAACCGATATGACCAACGTTGTTCTTTGGCGGAATCAAATCAAGGATGAATTCAAAAAACAAACGGGCGAAGGCATCACCTTCACACCGATTTTGATAGAAGCCGTGGTGAAGGCCATCAAAGATTTTCCGTTGATTAATATTTCGGTAGAGGGAGAAAACATTATCAAAAAACGGGATATAAACGTCGGTATGGCGGTGGCATTGCCCAGCGGGAATCTCATTGTGCCCGTCATCCATAATGCTGACCAGTACAGCCTGATTGGATTAGCCAAAAAAGTGAACGAACTGGCCAATCGTGCCCGTCAAAATAAACTTACTCCCGACGACCTCGCGGGCGGGACCTACACGGTTTCAAATATCGGCAGTTTCGGAAACATCATGGGAACCCCCATTATTCTGCAACCACAGGTAGCTATTATGGCCTTTGGTGCTATTCAAAAACGCCCCGTGGTGATTGAAACACCCCAAGGTGACGTAATTGGGGTGCGGAGTATGATGTATATTTCGCATTCGTATGACCACCGCGTGGTTGATGGTGCATTGGGCGGAATGTTTGTGAAACGTGTTTCTGATTATTTAGAAAAATTTGACCTAAAACGCTCGCCTTTCTAAAGAAAAGCGGTGCATTTATTGATTCAATTTAAAATCCCCAACTTGGTCAAAGTTGGGGATTTTTTTACCGTTATCATGGGAGGCATACTTATTTCACGGAAATAGAACTATTGTTTCAACCGCAGTTTGTTCCTACAGACTGCCATTAACTTCGTTCTATTATGCCCAAAATAACCACCGCACCCAATGTACAGCTCCACGTTGAAGACTGGGGCCAGGGACAACCCGTCGTTTTTTTGCACGGTTGGCCACTTAGCCACGAAATGTTTGAATACCAAATCAATCAACTGGGCAACGATTATCGCTGCATCCTGATTGACCGCCGTGGCTTTGGACAATCTGACAAACCTTGGGCGGGCTACGATTATGACACGCTCGCCGATGATTTACAGGCTGTTTTTGAAGAACTTGATTTACACAATGTTGTGTTGGTCGGTTTTTCGATGGGAGGCGCCGAAGCCATTCGTTATATCAGCAGGCACGGCAGCAATCGCATCGCAAAATTAGTTTTGCTCGGAGCCGCAGCCCCGCGTTTACTAAAAACGCCCGCCTTTGAAGAAGGCGTTGAAAAATCAGTGTTTGACGGTATGATTGAAAACGCCATTGAAGACCGCGCTGCCTTTATGGAATCTTTTTCGAAGGACTTTTTTGGGGCTACAATCATCAGTTCACCCCTGAGCAGCAAACTCATGGATTGGTTTCACTGGTTAACCATGAAATCATCGCCTCGGGCTTTCATCAACTGCATTCTTACGTTTAGTCAAGCCGATTTAAGCGAAGAATTGGCCTCCATTGATGTTCCTACGTTGATTATCCACGGTACGGGCGATAAAATCGTACCTTTTGATATTACCGCCAAAATCTTGCACGCAGGCATTGCTGGTTCGCAACTTATCCCGTACGAAGACGCCCCCCACGGCTTTTTCTACACCAACTGGCCCCAATTAAACCACGACTTGGCGGCGTTTATTCAGCAGCCGGTACCCGTTATGGAATAAAAGGGATTATTGTACAAAATTAGGGTTCAACCACCCCATCGGCACATCGGCAACGATGCGGCCGTCAGGGTCAAGGACGCGCCCCACGGCGCGTCCTTCGACGCTGAAACCCAGTTTTTTATATAATTCGATGGCCGCAGCATTACTTTCGCGGGCATGCAGCTCTACCCGCAAAATATCCTTACGCTCATTGCTCACATAGTCCAGCAAGGTCGAAAACACTTTTTTCCCCAGGCCTTTTCCCTGATAATCAGGATGTACACAAATGGTAGTATCGCCAAACAGGTGCTTAAAACATTCGATTCCCAAAGAGTACGTATGCACTTCGGCTACCACTTTCCCATTATCTTCGGCTACCATTGAGCAGCCATTGGCGAGACTTTTGGTCAAGAAGTTTAGAATATACGCTTCCGAAATTTCGTGTTCTTTGCGGGCAATTCCGCCCGAAATACGGGCTACATCTTTATACAGTTGCAGAATGGAAGGTAAGTCTTCCAAGGTAGATTTTCTGATAATCATAAAAAGGTGGGTTCTGTGCTTAAAATTGCCAACTAATTAGTTAGTATGACAACAAAATTAACACATTAAATTAACACCTCAAAAATAAAGGCTTACCCCAACCTTAAAGATAGAATTGTAGTTTTTGTACCATTGGGGTGAAAAACACCCGCAATATATTACCTTTACCTCACCTCAATCGCGTATTTTTCGTCAAATACTGTGATAAATAACGGATAACGCTCATCCAACTTATTATAGTCGGCCGACTTTTGGTCCAGTCTGTTTTTGGTCACTTTGACCGCAAGTGTGAGTTTCTGTTTTTTAGTAGGTTTGTAAGCAAAGGCAAAAGTGCGCTCTTCTTTTGGGTTCAAATTATTATCTTCTAACTTTTTAGCCGCTGGATACCATTCCCACTTCTCCCCTATCCTATCCGTTTTTTGAACAATGGTTTTTCCATTTTCATCCAATAATTCCATTGAAATACCGAAAAACCGTTCGGGGTCTCCCGAAGGGACTCGGTGGCCAGCAAATTCATTTTTAAGTTTGAGATGATAAACAATTTCTTGGTTGACAGCATAAGATTTCTCCACCTTAGAAGGATAAAAAGCCAAGCCGTTTAGCCCTTTGGTTTTTGCTCCTTTCACTTTAGGAATGCCCGAACCCGCAAAATAATGCAAATGACTCAATCGCTCGCCAAAGCCCGCCACGACCTCCCGCTTTGTCGGTTCCATGTGGCAGCTGATGCAGTTTTTCTGCCCATAATACGGTCCTGCTTTCCATTCATCGCCCGTTTCAAACGAACACACCAAAGTAGACGTAACGACGGCATTGGCATTATGACACGAAATACACAGCTTTTCGGAAAGAAAAACGGGGTCTTTTCGGGTGGCATGAGGGGCTTTCGTAGTGCCAGTGGAGCCAATCACGACGTTGTCGCGTACGTGGCAGCTCGCGCAATTGATTCCTTCCTGCTGAAGTTTTTTATCAAAATGAGGGTTTTTCTCTTTAACGGGCTGATAAATATCACCGTCAACCAGCCCCGTCACAATAAATTCCTGTTGATTTTGGAGCGGAATGTGGCAATTGATGCACAAATACGGACTGGACTCTTTTTTGAGTTCGGCCTGAAACTGCAAGTCCGTCCAAGCGTGGGAGTGGGTAGAATGTTGCCATTCTTCATAGTGTTTTACATGACAAGCACCGCACTGCTCGGCACTCAATGACGCCAATCCCTTCGGAATTTGTTGGTGAGGAACAGCTTTTTCCCAACTTTTGGTGAGGGGATGAATTTCTTTTTCGGTTGCTTTTAGGAATACTTGATACGCAACAATACCTGCAAAAACAATCAGCGATAGGTAAACAATCTTTTTTTGCATTTTTATCTAAAACAAAGAGTTGGAAAGTTCTGAAATCTTTCCAACTCTCACATTAATTACTTCATATTTTTCCGACGATTGCGCTGGAAATCTTCCAGTACAAAACCACCCAGTCCCTGCAAATTGCTGTAGTATGCGCGGCCATTGTTGACCCGCGTAAATTCCTGCACAAATTGCTTCAGATACGGATCGGAAGCAATCATAAAGGTAGTAATCGGCACGTCCAACCGACGGCATTGGGCGGCCAGCGTGAGGGTTTTACTCACGATTTTTCGGTCGAGGCCAAAGCTATTTTTGTAGTAACGAAGGCCTTCTTTCAAGCAAGTTGGTTTTCCGTCGGTAATCATAAAAATCTGCTTGTTTTTGGTCTTGCGGCGGCGCAACAAATCCATCGCCAACTCCAAGCCCGCCACGGTATTGGTATGGTACGGGCCCACTTCCAGGTACGGGAGGTCTTTCAACTGAATCTGCCACGCGTCGTTGCCAAACACGATGATGTCGAGCGTATCTTTGGGGTATTTGGTTTTAATCAACTCCGCCATCGCCAACGCCACTTTTTTAGCGGGAGTGATGCGGTCTTCACCGTAGAGAATCATGGAGTGGCTTACGTCAATCATCAACACTGTAGCGGTGAAGGTTTTTTGCTCTTTTTCCACCACTTCAAGGTCATTTTCTACCAGAAAAAATTCGCCAATACCGTGGTTAATCTGCGCGTTTTTGATGGATTCGGTCATGGCAATTTGGTCGAGGGTATCGCCAAACTGAAAATCGCGCACATCACTGCTGAGCTCATCACCCGTACCTGTATAGGGCGTATGGTGGTTGCCGCCCGCTTTAGAGCGTTTGAGCTTGCCAAAAATCTCTTCTAGCGCACTCTTACGAATGCTGCGCTCGGTTTTGGGGGTCATAATGACTTTCCCTTCTTCGTTTTCCTCCGTAATGTAGCCTTTGCGCTTGAGGTCTTCAAAGAAATCGCCAATGCCGTATTCGTCGTTGGTGAGGTTATACTGACGGTCCAGTTGACTCATCCAAGCCATGGCTTGGGATACATCCCCCGAATTCATCAGCAGGAGTTGCTGAAAGATGTTCAACAACTCGTCAAATTTATTTTTACCGGTTTGTTCCGTGGGCTTAAATTCCGAAAAACGATGACCAAGCATGAGAGATTGTCAAGTTAAGGATGAGAACTGTTTTATGATATTCTAACACTCAAATCACCCGGGAAGTTTAGGGACTTTGATACAATCTACGAAGATTCCATCGTTTTTGCTTAATTTTGTCTAAAGATTTTAGAGCAAATAAGAATGACTGAAAGAGTAAAAGAGTTACTTGAAGACTTCAGAAATAAGCGATGGGAAAAAATCTATACGCCTTATGAAAGACTATTTGAACTTACAAGGAACGGCGACGAACTAGTTGATTTTTTGGAATCATACCTGAAAACTTTCAAAGAGACTTCTACCTATTTTGATGACGCTTTAAGCTATATAGACGCTAAACAATTTAGTAAACTTATACAGATTGCCATAAAAATTTTGCAAAAAGAAGAAAATGAAAATGCTGAAAATGTAATTGCCTATGCAAGTTTACAATTTCCCGAACTTCTTAATGAATATCTTCACTTAATTTTTGAGTTAGAACCTAATACGTACACTTACTACGCGCAATACCCTTGGAGAAAATGTAACAGCCGCAGTATCCAAATTTTTAAGAAAAAACTCATCAACCCTGAATTAAGTCAATACGACAAAGAAAGACTATTCAAATGCCTTCTAGAAACACGTGATTTAGAAACAATCAATTTTGCCTACAATTTTGCAACTGAAGATAAGTTGATTGA